>DAOVFI010000444.1 GCA_030673005.1 Planctomycetales bacterium | reverse complement strand
AGCCTTATTGGGAACTTCTTCACGTCATTCTCCAGGGATAACTACACCCCTTTCGGTCATGTACTTGCCGAAGCCCGCCGTATCCGTCACGCCGCAATCCAGCACGGCCTGGTAAATATCCATACTGGTCAACTCCCTGCGAAACTGCGGCAGCCGCCAGCACTGCGACTTGATGTCGAGGATGCTCAGGCGGGTACTAATTCGTCCTCGTTGATGCGAAGTCCGCGCGAACCGCTCGATGCTTCCATAATTGAAGCATAAGCGTCTCGTCTGCGTAATGTCAACGGCCCGGTTTCGTAAGCGGCCAGAAGTAAGGCGAAAATCGATATGGACCTTACCCGGTCGCCTTTTGTCTCCGATTTAACGGCCAGTCCGTCCAGTCCGTATTTTCGGGTAATGGCGCTTACGCCCTTAATCTGGAACCCGATCGGACGTTTGTCGTCGGCTGACCGATACACGGTCAATATTTCATCCACTCGATCGGCCACGATCGCTTCGTCCGCTGTTTGATAGATTATGCAGTCGCCGTGCGGGTTGTACCACGGCTCAGCTCGAAACTCCTGCGGGCCTTCGACAAAGTCATCTAGGAAGTGTTTTTCCATATCAGGCCTCCGTATCTGTCTTGCCAATCCAACGGGTTTGCCGGATCGTCCGATGCAGCCAACTCCGCCCGGCACTCGTATATTCGCATATTGGGGTTTACGTAAACAGCAAATACCTTGTTTTTCGGAAAGGGAACTTCGATCCTCTCTCTTATGCACCATCTCTCCGGTCTTCCAGTATAACACCAACCACCTTCGTTATACTGACGGACACCGAAAAATATCCTTTCCGGATTATCTAATACGTATTTCATAGCCCGCAGGTTCTCGAACCTGACAGGCGTATGCTTATAGAAACGTTCGATTAGATCGCCAGGAAGAATAACATCCACCTGAGGGCCGCTTGGATTTACAGGGTCAATCGTTTTGAAGATAAAGTCCTTTGCCACGTTGCGGTTTCCTCAAATACCCATGCAAACGAGAGCTATATCGGTCTAGACTACACAGGTTAATAACTTGTCTGGTGTTACGGGGCAAGGCCTTTTCATAATAGAGTTGTCATGTTCTCTGTGCACAGGAAATTCTATTCCACCACCGGCAACGGTCCGGCGAGGGTCTGGAAATCGGTCATGGGGGTGCGTTCGCCGGACGTGATGAATTCGCAGTTCATGGCCAGTTCGGGCATCTTCGTCGCCAGCCAGCGGTGGAGGACGGTCTTTTTTGACTCATTGGCAATGGCCTGGTCGGCGAAGCGCAGGCCGACGATGAGGAAGATAGCCATATCGACAAGCCGCCGACCCATCAGGTCCATGTACTCGGCGCCGCCCTGTTTTTTAACGAAATCGATGGCGCCGATGAGCAAGTCCTTTCCGGCCTGGATTTTTTTAATGTATGGCTTCAGTTCCTCAGGCCAGTCGCGGTCGGCCAGGAGCATGTCGATAACGGTCAACGCCGAGCCGCTGGCGACGCCGCGGACCGCCGCCAGGACCTGCAACTGCGACGTACCCTCGTAAATCGTGGTAATCCTGCTGTCGCGGAGGTGCCGCTCGACGGGATAATCCCTCATATACCCGCTGCCGCCGAGAACGGCAACCGCCCCGTTGGCGACCCGCATCGACATCTCCGAGGCGTAATACTTGCTCATCGGCGTCAGCATCCCATTGTAACGCTTGTACTTGCGGGACCTTATCTTGATGCGTTTCTTTTCGTCCTTGTCCTGAATGTCGCCGAATTCCAGTTTCTTCAGCGCGCCGATCTCGATATCGACGCAGAAACTTGCGAAATAGGTCAGCGCCCGGGCGGCCTGGATATCGACCTGCATGTCGCAGATAAGTTCGCGCAGGGCTGGAAAATTTTCGATTTCGGTGCCGAACTGACGCCGGCTGTGGCCGTAATCGCGCGCGACACGATAGGCCGCTTCAGCAATGCCCAGCGACTGGGCGGCGATGCCGACCCTCGCGCCGTTCATCAGGCTCATCACGTAGGTAATCAGTCCGCGCTGGCGTTCGCCGATGAGTTTGGCCGGGGCGTTGTCGAAGACGATCTCGCACGTCGGCGAGCCGTGGATGCCGAGTTTGTCCTCCAGACGGCGGATCTTGACGCCCGGCCCGCGCTCGACCAGCAGCAGGCTCAGCCCGCGCCCGTCGGAGATCTCCGGCTCGGACCGCGCCAGCACCAGCAGCACCTCGCCGCATCCGTTGGTGATGAATCGCTTGACGCCGTGGACGAACCAGTTGCCTTCGGCGTCCTGGTACACGTGGGCGGCGCACTTGACGGCCTGGAGGTCGCTTCCGGCGTCCGGCTCGGTAAGCACCATCGCCCCGGTCCATTCGCCGCTTGACAT
>DAOVFI010000753.1 GCA_030673005.1 Planctomycetales bacterium | reverse complement strand
TGACAGTCAGGCCGTTGGACAGTCTGGCGACGGTTACTCCCGGCCTGGCGGTCGTCCTGGCGACAATCTCAGCAGGACCGGTTCGAGCGGCCTTCGACGCACCAGCGGGAACGCCGCATCCGACGATGAAAGAAAGAATCAGAAAGCATCCAAGTGTGATTTTCTTCACGGTGTTTCTCCAGTAACCGTAGGCCGGGACGGAGCAAAGCGAAGTCCCGGCGATCCAGTGTCGAACGAAGCGATCCAGTGTCGAACGAAGCGATCCTGTATCGAACAAAGCAATCCTGTATCGAACGAAGTTGCCGGGACTCCGCTGCGCTGAAGTCCCGGCCTACTCTTCTGTCCCGGCCTACTCGGCGGGTGATGAAGACTCTACGTCGTTGAGGTACGCCAGCGTCCGCTCGAGTTCATCCTTCAGGTGCCGCAGCCGCAGCAGCGATTTCACCCGCGTGATGAGTTCGAGGCGGTTGACCGGTTTGGAGAGAAAATCGTCCGTTCCCGATTCGACGCCGCGTTCGATGTCGGACAGTTCGTTCAGGGCCGTTACCATGATTATCGGGATGTCGCGTGTCTGCGGGTCGGACTTGAGTTTCCGGCAGACCTCGAACCCGCTCATCCTGGGCATCATGATGTCCAGCAGTATCAGGTCGGGCATGACCTGCCGTACCATCTCAAGCGCCTCGACGCCGTCGGCGGCGGTCGAGGTCTCCACGTCGATTGTCTGAAGGTACTCCACCAGTAATTCGAGATTCTGGGAGTTGTCATCAACCACCAGAATCTTCGAAGGACGCTGCTGATCGACGGTCTCGTCGGTTGTCATGTTTTTCTCCTGCAAGGCGATTGATAAAGACTAACTGTTTAAGAGAGGAATCTCAACTTTGTTACGTGGCACGGGCGTCTCGCCCGTGATATTTTTTTGCGTCCCGCTGTGTACTCAGAACAAACCTGCATCGCTGAAGCGAGCAGGCCTCCTGCGCATTGCGGCGAAGTTTGAAACTTGGCGACGAACTGTCTGCGCCATAACATAGGATGCGTGAGCAGGCTTTTTCAGGA
>DAOVFI010000260.1 GCA_030673005.1 Planctomycetales bacterium | reverse complement strand
TCCTTGTCTTTGTCCTTGTCCTTGCGCCTGCGCCCGACGTATTCGATCTGGTACATCCTGTCTTTCGGGCCGGTCTTGTTGAGCGTCTTACAGCCTGTCGACGACCAATCCCTTATCACCGGCGTCGCTAAAGCGAGCCGGCCAACAGATAGAATCATCGCACACGCTATTGCCGCCTTGGTTTTTGCACCAATCATTTGTTTCCTTTCTTTGTTGTTTTTTCAGCGACTTTCACCGGACCGGCAAGCCCCGCCTTCTTCAATTCCTCTTCGGTTACGGTCTTAACCTTTCCATCGAGTTTGGCGGTAATCGTCCAGGTCGGCTTGTCCGGGTCGGCGCGATACCATTCCGCAGACGGGTTGACGCCGGTGATTACCTGCCTGATAAGCCTTCTGCCGCTGCCGATCTCGACTGTGATTGTGTAGGTAAAATCCTTCTTCCGACCGTTGTTTCGGGCGAAATCGGTCAGGACGATGGTCTTTTTCGCATCCGCCGGCCCGGGCGTGTGGCCATCTTTGCCGGTGGCGGCGGTCCGCCGGGTCGTGTAGGAGATCAGATGGGGGATAACGCTTTCGTTCAGGTATGCACTGGTCCCGCCGCCGTGGGGCTGGAATTCATTGCAGTTCTCGGCTGGGAAGTTGAAGTCATCCACCTCGTTGACAATAGAAATCCTGGCGTTTGGAACGGGCTTGCCCCGCCTGTCTATCGCACGGATATCGAGATAATACTTCGGCGCGACGCCCGCGCCCTTCGAAGCCTTCAGGTCGCCGAACTTGCAGTTGACCAGACCAAGCGTACCGGGGGTTTTGCCTTTCCCGACAGCCGAGACGCTTCCGGCGAATTTCGAGTTATAGACATTCAGACGGGACGTGTTGCCTTCCAGGGCGAACTCGGTTTTGCTCCCGGAGAAGTTGACCTTATCGAACCGCCACTTTCCCATCGCCAATGCGGGAAGATGCAACGCGCCTCCGATACTCGGCAGGGAAGTCTCCGTCAGGCACACGTCGAAGGGGCGTTTGAATACGACTTCGCCGATGATGGTGCTCTTATCTGCTTGGAGTGTCGCGTTGGGTTTGACGAATAGGAATGTACCCATGTTGAACTTGTCGGAGGATTCAACCTTCAGCGTCTCGCCGGACAGCACCAAGTCCGCCCCGCCTTCGACCAGCAGGACGGCTTTACAGACGGCCTGTTTTTTAGCAGGATCGTAACTGAAAATGGACAGGTCTTTGATGGTATCAGCGATCTCTTTCAGTCCCACATCGCGCCCGCCGACTGCAATGGTGGACTTGCCCTTGAGCAACTCCACGCGCTTCGTCGGGAAGAGATACTTCTCTTCGTAAATCTCGACGTTGTCGAAATATATCGTATCTTTTGGGTATCGGTCCGGCTGGAAGCGCGCCAGGCCGACCTCCATGCAGACTGCGGGCTTGTGAAGTTGCCGGGCCGATTTGCCGCGAAACTTGAAGACGCCGTCGATGAAGCAGTAGAGTTCGTTTTCGGCCGTGCGGATGAGCGTTACTTCGTGCCATTTCTTATCGACGGGGAATTTCTCGTCGTTGTCGAACTTGTTGGCTCCAACACGAAAACCCTGGAACCCGTCGCAGGCGACGCCGTACCAGAACGGATACCAGAGGTATCCCTGGTTGTTGGCGAAATAGACCTTCAGGTGCGTCTTGCCGCCCTTCATTCTGGTCTTGCCGTTGGGGAAGCGGAAGCGGAACTTCCACGTGCCGAACTCCATGCCGTTTCGCGGACCTACCAGGCGTGTCAGAAGGTGCAGCGGATAGTCTTTCCTGGCAGGATGCGACGGGGCTTGGACGAAGCAGCAGGAGGTGTCGAGCACGGACAGTTTCTTCAGCAGATCCTTGTATTCGTCCGTCGGCTTCCTGCCCCACTTGCCGCCGGGCAGGAATAGCCACTGCTCCTGCCACTCGGTCCACTTTACCGCGATGGCCTGCGTGCCCCATTCCGGGAGGGGTCTGCCCCACGGGTCGGTTTGCTCGCGCTTTCGGTATCGCTTGTCGGTGAAATAATCGAAATAATTCGGGGCTTCTTCTTTAGTCAGTGTCGAGACGACCCATTCGGCGTGGACTTGGCCGCCCTTGCCGCCGACGGTTACGTGAATCTCCCAGATGCCCTTGGCGTCGGGGACGGTCCAGGCGAACTTCGTCTCGCCCTTGGCGGCCTTCTTATTGACCGTCCATTCATACGACTTCGCGCCCTCTGCCTGAACGGAGAAGGTTAGTTTCTCGCCCGGCTTGACAAGGAACATTGTCTTTGCATCGCCGGTCTTGCTGTTGGAGAAGCCCTTGATGACAGGCTGTGCCGATGCGACGACAGACAGGCAGCACACAACCAGAAAGACAGACATTGCTTTTGCTTTTTTCATTCCATTTATCCTTTTTCTCATTTCACCACGACCTTTATTGTCATTGCTTTTTTTCGTCCATCTGCACGATACCACGATGCGTCGGGGTTGATGGCCTTGACGTTCGTCTTCCTGCCGTCGGGCGTCGTTACCTCGATGGTATAAGCGAATTCCTTTTTCCCTGCCTTGTCCTGAACGTAATCGGCGACGATCCATGTACCCGTCTCGTTGACGGCAGGATAAACCTTGTTGTCGATTTCGTTTGTAACCTTAACCTTCGCGTCGGGAACAGCCTTTCCCTTCGCATCGGTTACATTGACCTTGAGGTAATATTTTACTACTGCACGGGCCTTGTCGGTCGCTACGACGATCTTGGCGCACTTCGCGTTGACCAGCCCCAGCGTGCTTTCAACCTCGGCGGGTTTGGCGTAGCCCCTTATCCGCAGGCCTTTGCGGACGACGATTGTTTCAGCCGGGGCCTTGAGGTCATAGACGTTGACGTTCTTGTAATCCGTGTCGTTCATCATAAATGTCAGGTTAAGCGGCGAGGTTTTGCCACTGAAGGTAACGTTGCGGAAGTTGAAACCGTTTGTCCGTATGCTGATCATCGCCAGCCAGAAGCCCTTATTGGCTTTAAACCTGTTCTTAATGGTCTTGGTTATGCTCGGGCCTTTGCGGTCCCAGAGCCGCTCGTACTCGGCGGTATCGACTTCACGGATGTTTGTGAATTTCGTGTCGGTGATGTCCAACTGCATCGGGCTGGAGATGAACAGGTAGCCGCAGTTGTCAATCGTCGCGCCGTTCAGGAAGACCGAGCATAGCCCGTGATACCAAAGGTCGGTTGTATATGGGGTGTAGATCGGTCTGCGCAGCGGCCCGCAGTGGTAACCGAAGTGGGTGATGCTCGCCAGACGCCAGTTGAAGTAGTGCTCGCCGGTCGTGGTGATCGTGGCGTTTTTGACCTTCAGTGTAGCGCCGAACATAACGGCGAACTCATGCTCTCCGTCGGTTTTGCAGTTGAATTTAAGCGTTTCGCCGTCGTCGAGGACCATCTCTGCCGCCTCGCTGATTACCAGGTTGGTCGAGCAAACGGCGGTTTTCGTCTTTGCGTCGTAGCGGAAGAGTTTCGCATCGCGGACCTTCGCGGCGATGTCGGACAGGCGGACGCCTCGTCCGTCGATGACGATACCTTTTTTCAAAACGGGCACATAGGCCCTGTCCGACCATCGTTTCAGTGTGCGGCGCGATAACGTTATCTGTATGGGTTTCGGCGGCACCTTGAAGAGGGTTGGGCTTTTGCTGAAGTCGAACCAGCGGTCTATTTCCGCCTGTTTCAACTTTCCCCAGACCCAGTCGTGGATGTACGGGCCGAAGCGGACGCTCTTTGGGCCGAAAAGATACCGGTCGTGATAGACCTCGACCATATCCGTGCAGATTATCCCGCCGGGGTCGCGGTCGGAGCGGTAGTGGGCCATCTTGATATTGAGCGAGGCGGCTTTTTGTCCGCGCAACTCCCTGCCGCGGAACTGAAAGACGCCATCCACCCAGGTGAACAGGTCGCCTTCGCGGGTGCGGATAATCTTCACTTCCTGCCATATCTTTCGCACCGGCGACCAGCCGCAGTCGTGGTCGATGCGGTTGACGTGCCCGACGCCGGTGTAGTTGTGTCCGTCCATCGAGCGGGTGTACCAGAACGGCGGCAGGGTCGCGTCTTCTGCGCCGATGAAGCAGAACCGCATGTGCGTCCATCCGCCCTGCCCGTCGTACCGGCTGGCCGGGAGAAGATAGCGAAATATCCACGTGCCGTGGGCGATCTCGGAGGGCAGATAAAGCGTGGAGTTGACGTT
>DAOVFI010000109.1 GCA_030673005.1 Planctomycetales bacterium | reverse complement strand
CCACGAACAGATGATCTCGTCCCAACCGCAACCAGCAGGCTCACAGCGTTGATGCCTCGACGTTCCGGGCTCCGCACGTCAAACACCGGCCCCTTCATCACGGCCGGGCTATCTTGTTAGATCAATTCCGCTTTCAAATGTACCAAAAACTGTGCCAACAAAATGAACGCAGTGAGCCAAGGAGTGAACGTAAACCCTTGTAAATACTAACACGCCCGACAGGACTCGAACCTGTAACCCTCGGTTCCGAAGACCGATGCTCTGTCCAATTGAGCTACGGGCGCATAGTTTATAGACGTATTGAATTCTTGGTATTTTACGTCTATTGGCACGGTAACACCTCGATAAGGCCCCTGTCAAGCATGTCGGCAGGATGGAACAGGGGGTGTTTTTAGAGTATTGAGCGCAGAAAAAGCACTTCAGGCAGGTATGGTTCGGCCGGGACTGCTCCCTGGTCTGTCCAATAGTTTCGGCCACCGCAAAAGACGCGAACCGTAAAAGACAAACTACTACTGCTGCGACCTGTGCCGCATAAGCCTTTTTCTCGCGCTTTTCGGCCTTTTAAGTGGCAACGTGTCCCGAACTGCCGATACCGACGACGGACGACGGCTCCGGTGAATCTCTGAAGATGGGTAGCCCGGCCCTGACCCGTTTGGCGTAAATCTCCACATTCGCCAACCGGACGACCTCGGCCTGCTCGTCCTCTTCGTCGGGCACGCTGAACATGCCCGGCCGATAGCCTCGAAAAAATCCTTCCTCTCTGATTGACACGACGGTCCCTCCAGACCGATCTTCCCTGTCCCAGATTCGCGACCAGACCTCCATGAATGGTCAGTTAGATATGAATACCCAATACACTATTATATCAACAGTTTGCGCTATGAAAGCAAGAAGAAAATATTAAGAATTTTTCCAAGTGTCGAATGCGTCCCGACGACCCGATTATGGGGATTGCGAGAAAATATTTGCAGGGATGCAGGAGATGCAGGGGATAAGTATTTTTCTTGTTTTTTTCAAACGACCAACTATCCCCTGCATCCCATGTATCCCTGCAAAAAATCCGGTTCGCGGAATTGTTTCTCTCGACATTCCAAGGCCTCCAACCGACTCTCCGGCTGACAGGTCGATTGTCGTTGCGGGTCAGTTTGTCTATAATCAAAGATGATATGGCTCAGCGGGATTATTACGATGTGCTTGGTATTAAACGTTCGGCTACGGACAAGCAGATAAAGTCGTCCTACCGTCGATTGGCGCGTAAATTTCATCCCGACGTGAATAAGTCCAGTGGCGCCGCCGATAAGTTCAAGGAAGCCACTGCCGCGTATGAAGTTCTGTCCGATCCGGAAAAGCGGAAGATGTACGATCGTTTCGGACACGCCGGTCCCGGACAGTTCGGCGCTGGAAGCGGTCGGGGCGCGCCGGGAGCCGCAAAGGTCCATACGTGGACATCCGGCGGGGCGGGGGGATTCGACTTCGACGACCTGTTCTCGTCCAGCCCTTTCAGCGGAATGAGCCTGGATGACCTGCTGGCGGCGCTTGGCGGTCGGTCCCGCCGATCGGCGCGAAAGGCTTCGTCGCACGCCGCAGGCCGGGCCGGGCGGGACGCCGAGGCCAACATCACGCTGGAATTCATGCAGGCGGTAAAAGGCTGCACGACCACGATGGAACTGCGCCGCGGCGACGGCGTTACCGAGAAGATCGACGTCAGGATCCCGTCCGGCGTCCGTGAAGGCAGCAAGGTCCGCCTCCGAGGCAAAGGCGGAGCCGGACGCGGCGGCAACGGCGACCTGTACATCATAACCCACGTCCGCGACCACCCTTACTTCCGCCGAGACGGGGCTGATATTTACGTTGACCTGCCAATCAGCGTTACCGAAGCGGCGCTTGGCGGGAAGGTTACTGTGCCGACCATCGACGGCCCGACTGTCCTGCAAGTCCCGCCGCAGACCTCCGGGCGGACCCGCCTGCGACTGCGGAGCAAAGGCGTCGCCGACCCGAAAACAGGCAAACGCGGCGACCAATACGCAATAATTAAAATCGTCCTGCCGAAAACGATTTCAGAAAAAGGTCGGAAACTGCTGGACGAATTCAACCGCAGCGACCCTTACGACCCCAGAGAAAGGGTGCCCTGGTGAAAATCACGACATACTACATGCGAGCGGCGAACTTCGCGATCCTGGTAATCGCGCTGTCGGCGATGATCGCCCTGCTGGGGGTTCTGGCCTGGTCAACTCTCGATGCGGCAGGGGAAGCGCAAGGACAGCAGAAACGCAACCTGATGCTGTTTGCCTACGTAGCGCTGGGGGCGCTGACCTTTACGGCGCTGCTGCTGATGGTGCTGGTCGTCCGGTACATCGCTCAGCGATTGACCAATCCACCCGAACCGTTCAAGCCCACCGAATACGAGGACGCCTGGACCGAGGCAGGACGACGACTCAAACCCGAAGACGCACCGCCGGTGGAAGGGTTTGAAGAAAATGACTAACCTGCCTGCCGGCAGGCAGGTGTCTGATAACCAATGCCTAAGTAATGACTAATGTCTAACCGCCCTGTCCTTTGCAAGGGATTTAACTATATAGCCGTGCCTTGCTTTTTTTAATCATTGGTCATAAGCCAATAGAAATTTCATGAGTCGCCGCGTCGGAGGGCTTTTCTCTTAATTGCACGACTTCGATGAAAGTGCGTGTTTCGCCGCCGCTTAATTCCAACAGATAGAACTGTCCCACCCGGCGATGTTTATCGCGCCAATAAGTCAGGAGGCGGCGTGCGTGGCGGTCCAGATCCTTTGCTTCTTCGCCGCTGATAAACACCGACCAGGACTGCGCCCGGTCGGGTCGGACCGTTACCTTCGACCGCCCTGCCGCCGAATCGATCCGCCAGACCGAATCGCCGCGAATCAGCAGCAGACGAGAAGAAATCCAATTCAGGTTCGCCTCGACGACAAGGCCGTCGTCTTCCCGCCGCACAGTTCCGCGCCGCTCCGCGGGCGCTTCAGCGAAGTCCCGCCAGGCGGGACGGATGATGCGGACCTGGCCGGGACGGATTGTCAGTTCAACAGCGCCGGCCTCCGGGTCCACAAGGACCTCGTCACTCGCTGCGGTGCTATGGTCGGGCCAGACCGGATGCGCCGGCGGCGAAATCCTGCGCGACCATTTAGTCGTTCGAGGAGACAGCAGCACCGCAAACGAATCAGACTCAAATCCGCTTGCCCCGTCGTGCAGCAGCAACTCGTAACGATGTATTTGGATTGATTCCGGACCTGTGGGGATGAAAACAAAAACAAGCAATGCCGTCCCTGCTCCTGCCGCAGACAGGACTGCTCCTGCGCGCAGCGGCGTCCTGCGGACAAACAGCGCCGCCGCAGCGCCCGTAACGAACATCGCCAGCACCAGCAGACAGTTTCGGCGTCTGGTCGCCGACCAGCGGGCAATATCATCGGCCCACGGCTCGAAGGCGTCGTCGATAAAAGCGTCGGTACTGACCAGTTCCGCCGGCCAGGTAATCGAAGTTCCGGCAACGCCGGCTACCTCGCCGGAATCGTCCAGCGCAGTCAGCGAATACTGCTGGAGAGGTGCGATAGCCGGTAGGAAAATGCTTTGCTTCCCGACCGATCCGGGCGGAACGGTCAGTTTATAACGAACCGTCAATCCGGCGCCGGCCGGTTTGAGCAGGATCGTCTCGATCGCCGCATCACCGGAGTTCTCGACAGTCAGTTCCGCCCGGCGATATGCCCCACCGGGTACATCCTGCCGCATGGAGACTTCCAGCGAAGCGGTTATATCCGCAGCGGCGCCGCCGGCTGCGATGAAAACCACCGTCGGAATAACCAACCATCGTCGCATATTTACTATCTATAGCAGGTTGCCGTGGTCGCGGTGTTTGCGACCACCTGCCTACCGGTCTTCGACCCTGCCTTCGGCTCTGAGGCTCAGGCTCGAAGAGAGGCTCAGACCCGAAGGGCAGGCAGGCGTTCGCGTTCCGTAACTACGTGGCCGCAAACACCGCGGCCACGGCAACCGGCTAATTCTTCACCCGCTTTTGCGTCCATCAGCCACCAGGCGTTTCGCCCGCAGGACTTCTGCCACCGACCATGCCTGTGCGATGCACCCGCCGGGGTTGTGGGGCGGGTCGCCGTCGAAAACTTCGGAGATGAATCCGACGCCGGCGGCCTCAATGTGTTCGTCGAACGCCGAAAGCCACTGGCGCCCCTGTCGTCGAGCGGCAGGGGAAAAATCGTGTATTTTAAGGTACGCCTCGATAAACGGCCCCATAAGCCATGGCCAGACCGTGCCCTGGTGATATGCGCCGTCACGCGATTCCGGGCTACCGGCGTATCGTCCGCAGTAGGCGGGGTCTTTGGGCGAAAGCGTCCGCAGGCCGAAAGGCGTCAGCAGTTCGATCTGGACGACCTCGACGACCGAGCGCCGACGCTCCGGCGAAAGCAGGCTGTGCGGACCAGAAACGGCGAATATCTGATTCGGGCGAATGGAGGCGTCTTCGCCGTCGTCGTTAACGCAGTCGTAAAGGCAGCCGGCCTGCTCGTTCCAGAATGTCTCCTCGAAGGCGGCGGCGGCGCGATCGGCCAGGCCGGTATAAACCAGCGCCCGGTCAGGCTCATCGCACCGCTCGGCTGTTATCCGCAGTGCCTCGTGCCAGAGGGCGTTAATCTCGACGCACTTTCCCCAGCGTGGCGTAACCGGTTCGCCGGCGACTTTTGCGTCCATCCAGGTCAGTTGCGTCCGGCTGTCGCCCCCGACCAGCAGCCCGTCGGCGCCGGCCCGGATACCGAAGCGCGCGCCGTTCCAGTAGGCACGAATAATCTGATCGACCACTGCCGAAAATTCGTTTCGCCAGGCGGCCTCGTCGCCGGTGACGCGGACGTACCGGTCGGCGGCGACGATAAACCACAACGACGCGTCGATACTGTTGAAGTGCGCCCCGGCGCCGTAGTCGTCGAAACAGTTGGGGATCATCCCCTCATCGACGGCGGTGGCGAATGTCCGCAGCACGCCGAGAGCGTCCTCGTACCGCCCAGTCTCCAGCCCCAGTCCTGCCAAGGCGATCATGGCGTCCCTGCCCCAGTCGGCGAACCAGTGATACCCGGCAACGATCGTCCGTCGGGTCGCAACTGCCTTGCCGCCGCCCCGTGAGACGATGAATACATCGCAGGCCGACGCCAGCCGACGAGTGGTAACATCGGAGTCAGAACCGACGGCCTCGGTAAGTCGCACCATCCGGCGGCGCTTCCGGTCGATGTCGGCGTCGAAATTCACCCGCACCGGATCGGCCAGCGAGGCGATAATCTGCACCGATGAACCCATCGTCAGGTCGGCCTGGAACCAGCCGGGCGTGTAGAGGTCTTCGAAACCCTCCTGCCCGCGGGCGATGTCGGCGCGGTAGCGGAAGCGATACCACCATTGCGACTCCGGGTTGAACCGGACCAGCGAAGTGGCGTCGCTATCAGGCCGGGCCGAACCTGTCGTTCCGACGGCAAGGTGCAACGAGCCGAAAGGCGCCTCTCGATCCTCGACGCGAATGCCGTCGTGGCAGTGGAGATAGGTAATCTGGTGGGAGTGTTGGTCATCAGGCGGGGCCTGGCGCAGACTGTGAAAATCCCGCAGCGACACGAACGGGCGGATACGCAGCGCGCCTCCTGGCCCGGAAAGCAGCGACCAGCGAACTGCCACGGCGTTGACCGATTCGGTCAGGATGACCTCCTTGAGCACCTCAGCCGGCCCGCAACGGTAAAGGAACGTCGCCGCCGGGCCGTTGCAGAACTCGACAAGGTTCGCTCGCCCGTCCGGCGAAAAGATTCCCTCAAACTCAAACGCCGCCAGGTCGAAGACCGTTTCGCCGCCGGCCTCGTCCGACAGGACCAACTGGTCCATCAGGCAGTTCAGGGCGACGATTCTTCCGACCGGCGGCTTCGTCGCCGCCACAAGCAGCCCGTGATACCGCCGCGTGTTACAGCCAACCACCGTCGAGGAAGCGTAAGCGCCGAGTTCGTTGGCGATAAGCCACTCCTGCGACAGCAGATCGTCATCCTCGCCGCCGGTGCAATCAACGACAATCGGTTCAGGCAGGATGTCCTTTTTTGTGTCAGTCATGGAATCCGGCGTTTCCCTATTGCAGTCGCACTTACCTGCGTCGCTGAGCTGAAGCGAGCAGACCGGCCTGCTACTACGCCAGTCGACTGCGGATCGAATCGAGGATGTTCATGTAATTAATGTACGAATCGTACGGCGACTGGTAGGGGTTAAAGTACTTGTGCACGTCGCCGTCGGCGAAGTACTTGGTGCACATGTAGTAGAAGTGGTCGGAGGTCTGGAGTTTCCGCCAGTCTTCCAGCAGGGTCTCGTCGCCGCAGTTGCGGATCTCGTCGGCGATGGCGTAGGTCTCGTAGAGGGCGTTCGCCTGCATCGAGTTGCCCAGCCACGCCGACAGGTCTCGCTCGGTGTCGGCCCAGGAGATCATGTGCGGCACGTCCAGTTCGCCGCTGACCGGATAGCGGCCGAAGGCTTCCGAGACGGTCAGGAAATCGTTATCGCTTGTCCCCATGATCGTGCCGGGCAGGGCGCGGAGGAACTGGAAAATGCCCGTGTCCTCCCACTGGTGCTCGCCGAATGTCTCATAATCCATAAACAGGTTGCAGACGTAGCCGTTTCCGTTTATCCGGTCCACCCATCCGGCGAATTTTTCCGTCGTCAGGGGCCACTCGCTCCAGCCCCGGTCGCCAAAGCGGAAGGCAATATCGTCGCTGAGGCGGTAATTCTTCAGCATCATTCGCAGGTCGGGACAGTTGGGCGGGTGATAGATAAAATTCGGGCTGCGATAGCCAAGGATGTGGTCGGCGCCCTCAGTCAGAAGGGCCTCGAAGCCCATTTCCTCAACGACTTCGGCCATGTCGTTATTGTAGGTCAGTTCCGTATTGCGGAATACGCGGGGCGTCTGGCCGAACAACTCGGTGATCTTCCGCCGGTGTGTCTTGACCTGGTCGATGAACTCGTCGCGCCGGTACAGAAACGCCAGCGAGTGGTAATAGGTCTCCGCCATGAATTCCACACAGCCGGTTTCGGCCAGTTCTGCAAAACTGTCCAGCACTTCCGGACAGTACAGGCCGAACTGCTCGATCGCCATGCCCGTCAGAGAATAACTGATGCGGAACCGACCTTCGTGGACGCGAATCAGTTTGGCCATCAGTTCGTTTGCGGGCATGTAACACTTCGACGCGACCTTTCTGCAAATCTCGGCGTTTGCCTGTTCGTCGAAGTAATCAGTGCCCTTATCGAAGATGCTGTAACGCCTCAATCGAAACGGCTGATGAACCTGGAAATAGAATACTACCGAAGCCATTTTTTAACCCGAATTAGACCCAATTTATCAGAAAACGATTAAGACACCGGGGAAATGTCCAATGACTAATGCCCAATGTCTAAATAATGTCTAATGACTAATGTCCCAAGAAGATAGACAAACGAGCATCTGTTTTTAGACATTGGTCATTAGACACCTGCCTGCCTGCCGGCAGGTTAGTCATTTTCTGGTTGCCCTGGTGGTTCTCCGCTTGCCTTTTTTTTGTTTTTTTTCGCGTATCACTTCTTTGTAGATTTTCTTGCATTTCCTGGCCGAGTCTCGCCAGGAGAGTTTTCGCAGTTCTATTTGCCCCTGCTGGCGAAGGACGCGCTGGAGGG
>DAOVFI010000197.1 GCA_030673005.1 Planctomycetales bacterium | reverse complement strand
AAACCACCTGCCGGGACGTACTCGGTATTATACGGGCTGGTGAAACGCCACTGGTAATGGTTCTCGTTGGTCGAGGTGATCGTGGCGTTTTCCAGTTTCAGCGTCGCTGCCTCGAAAATCCTGATGTGCCTCTGCCCCGGCGTCTCGCCGTGCATTTTCAGCGTCTCGCCGTTCAGGACGAGTTCAGCCGCTCCGTTCAGGACCAGGTCCGTCCGGCAGACGGCGGTTTTGGCGGCCTTGTCGTAACTGAACAGCGACTTGTTACCCACTATCGCAGCCACATCGGCAAGACTCACGCCGCGACCGTTTATCACGATCCCCTTCCTGATAACCTCGTGCTTCTTGACCTTGACGGACTGGTAATCTTTGAAGACCGCGCTTTTGTCGGGAAAGATATAGCGGTCCTTGTACACCTCGACGTTATCGACGGTCAGGTTGCCGAAGCGGATGAATTCGCTGACCTTGGCGAGATTATCCATATTAAACGTGCCGGGCATGATCCGCCCGTTGACCCAGATATAGAACGCCCCGTCGGGCGCGTGGATTATCTTCGCATCGACCCAGCCGGGGACAAGGCCGAGGGAAGAGCCGTATTCCGATATGGCCCTTCGCCAGGCGAAGGACTGGCGGCGGGGGTAGCCGTAGCACGTGTACTTGATATTTTTCTGGAAGCGTCCTTTAAAAAGTTCCGGCGGCGTGCGTCCTTTGAACCAGAAGTGCCCGGCGTACCAGCCAGTCCCGGCGTGGGCGTAGCAGTATATTCCCGGGCGGCTCTGGATCCGATTGGAACGGTCCCTTGTTGCGACGAAATAGTAACCCAGCGACCCTTTGTACTTTATCCGCCACGTGCCATAGACGGCCGTCGAAGGCAGAAACAGATGCCCCTTGACTTTGGGTTTCTTCCGGAGGAAGGCGTCTTTCGCATCGTAGATGTCTTTGGGTTTTTTCAGGATATAGTCGTGGTCGTCGGTTTCGCCCCATTCCGGCAGTTTTCGTCCCCACGGGTCGGTGTCGGTCCTGCCGTAGTATTTCCCGTCCGAGAAATAATCGAAGATGTCGGGCGCTTCATCTTTTGACAACGTCGAGACGACCCATTCGTGGTGAGCCTCTTCCTTGCCGGCGACGGCCTTGACGTGAATCTCCCATATCCCCTTGCCGGCAGGGACAGTCCATGTCAGCGAATTGCCGGACGCTCCGGGAGCCGCCCTCTTGTTAATCTGCCAGGCGCACTTTTCCGCGCCGTCGGCCTTGACGATAAAGGTAATTTTATCGCCGGACCTGACCAGATACATCCTGTCGGCAGGAGATGTTTTATTCCGGGGATTACCTCCTTTCGACGACCAATCCTTAATTACAGGCCCGGCCTGAGCGGTGTCGTCCGATACCCCGGCGACAATAAAGATCGCCGAAAAAATTGCACACGCCACCACCGTCGTTATAGTCTTTTCAAATTTCACCATCTTCGCTTCTCCTTCAGTTTTCAGGACATTTCCGAATTTCTCCAATTTAACACCAAAACACGGGTTACGGGTTAAAAAAAGGAGAATAGCGAGGGATGAAAGTGATATTAATACTTTGTAACAGACAAATTGATGAACATGGGTGGCACGGTCAAGTCGAAGACTTGGCCGTGGCGGAATTTCGACACGGCCAAGCTCCACTTCCTGCCTACCGGCAGTCGTTCCGCTTGACCGTGCCACCCATCAAAATACGTGTTACAGAGGATTAAATCGCTTCACGCGATTCGTCGAGTTTTTTTTCGACACTTTTACCACTCGCCGCCAGGCCCGATACCATCGACCGACGCGGGACGCGCCGGTCGCCTCACACGGGGTCCACAACGATTGACTTGTTGAGAGCCAATACGTACGCTCCTTCGCCGGCGACCCCCAGCAGGCGAATCGTATAGGTTCCCGCTTCCGGCGGCAACCAGGTCAACAGGGCGTTCCGCCCGTCGCCGGCGCCGTTATCGTCTGCGGCAACGAGGACGCCGTTCGAATCGTACAACTCGATGAGCGGGTCCAGGTCGTTGGCGAACTCGTATTGCCCGTCGCCGGGGGTGCTGGTGGCCAGGGTCAATGTATCGCCGGCGGCGACGGTTACGGTAAAGTAATCGTCGGCGGCGAATCCGCCTTCGCCCAACCCTCCAAGGACGGCCCCGGCGGCGGTGATGTCCATGGCCTCGCCGGGTTTGTCGTTCACTTCGTTCTCGAACACGCCGCCGCGTGTAACGAGAAGATTATATTTCCCGTTTCCGGTAACGCGCGCGTAGTACGTTCCGTCGGCCGGGGCGGTGAAATTATAAATCCCGGCCGCCGGCGCTCGGAGTAATCGTAAATCGGCTTTAATCACTTTATTTTGATCGCAACTGGTTACGTACAAAGCGCCGTCCGGACCGAAGGAGATTCCCTGCGGGCGGCCTAACCCCGCCGTGCCCTCTTCGATGACGACTTCCAGGAATTCGCCCGATACCCCGTCAAACGCCAGAACGTCCCTGCTGTTGTAGGAGCCGACGTAGAGCCTTTCGTCCGGCCCGAAGGCCAGCGTGGTCGGCGCGCTCATGCCCCCGGACCATGCCGGGACGAAGTTATCGATAAACTCGCCGGTCTGGCCGTCGAAGCGAAGGATTTTGCTGGTATCGTAACTGGCGACATAGAGGTTGCCGTCCGGCCCGAAGGTCAGCCCCTTGGGAGTGTCCAGTCCGCCGGAGCCGCGCGAGACGAATTCGTCGATCAATTCGCCCGTCTGCCCGTCGAAGCGGAGGACGTTGTCGTAGTTGGAGTTGCTGACGTAGAGGTTGCCGTCCGGTCCGAACGTCAGGCCGAAGGGGTAGCTCTGCAGGCCGGATGCGAATATGTCCATAAACTCACCGGTCTGCCCGTCGTAGCGAAAGACGCAATAGTCATGACCGTGGGGTTTGTAGCCGGTAATGTAGAGATTCCCGTCCGGCCCGAAGGTCAGGTGATAAGGGGTATTGAGTCCGCCGCTTTCGGAAGGGACGAACTCGTCGATGAAATCGCCGGTCCGGCCGTCGAAGCGAAGAACGTTGTCGTTGCCGGAGTCGCTGACGTACAGGTTGCCGTCAGGCCCGATTACCGCCATCTGCGGCCACGAGAGGGATTCTCCGACGAACTCTTCCGTTACATCGGCATAAGTCCGCGGACCCGGCTGCCCGACCGTCAGCAGGGCGCCGGAAGAATCGTAAAATTCGAGGTTAAGGGCTTCGCCCGTATCCGAATCCAGCACGATCGCCACGGCCTGATCCGCCTCAAGCGTGAAGCTGTACCAATCGACGCCGCGTGTGATGGTTATGTCGTCCCAGCCACGGCCGTCGGAGGCAATCGCGTAATACCCGTATTGCTGAAACTTGATCCGGAAGTCCGCCCCAAGCACCATACCCGCTTCGGCGGCCCCGGCGGCCAGGTCGATTGTGTACTGCTCCCAGTCGTCCCCCTGCCAGGGGGCATTCCAGACAGGATGCCAGTTAACGCCATCGTTACTGACGGCGATACCGTCGGCATTATAATGGTCCGTGAAATCTCCGGTGAACTGGTGGATATCGTCGTTCCATGACCGGTGCATGAAGTTCAGGAACGCTCGGCTGAGGCCGGTAAGATCGACCGTCCAAATGGCTTCATTCAGAACGCTGCTATAATCCGAATCCATAATCAGGGCATATTGACCCTCGCTCGCACCGTATTTGTCGGTAACGATAATACGACTATTGGAGTTTGACCCGTACGTGGTCCATTCGGGGCCTGGCAAACCACTCTCGAAGTTTTCCGCGTGCGTCGGAGCACCCTGATAATTCGAGGCGTCGCCCACGACGGCGCCGCGCTGCAGGCCGCCGTCCAGTTCGAGGAAACTGCCGTCGATATCCTGCGCTTGAGCCGGTTCATCGTTGGGCTGATCGGAGTGGCCTTCCTGCTCCACTGCGGCGTTCAGCGTCAAGTGAATCGTGAACTGTCCCGTAGTGCCGTCGGCGCCGCTTACTATGACCACGTGCCTTCCGGCGGTAGTGATTGCGATGTTCTGCAGCAGGACGGCCTGTCCGTTTCCACCGGCCGTTGCAGCGGCGAGCAGGGAACCGTCCGGGGCGAACAACTCAACAATCGATTGCAGTGCCTCATCGGCCTCGACAGTTACGGTCAGCATCTGCCCGGCGTCCAGCGACAGCGTATGAGAACTCGTGTCGGCGGCGGCGGGAATCAGGGCCGTTACCGCCTCGCCGGTGTGGACCAGGCTGCCGGACGGACCGGCGGCATGCAACGGCGAGGGATACTCGAAGACCCGAAGGGCAAGTTCGCCGGCGTATGCCTCGATCGGCTCGCCTCCGACGCTTTCGATCGCCCCGGCGGCAATAGTTACGTCGTACAGGCCTTCGTCCAATACAGGAAGAGCGAAGGCTATCGTGTTGCCGTCAATAACGGTGTAGCCTGTCGCGGACGCATCGCCGATAGTCAGGTCGGACGCATCCAGCGAGGTCAGCAGCACGCCGTCGGAGAAGTCTATCGTCATCTGCGCCGGCTCGTACGTCAGTTCGGCGCCATCGACAGGATCGGTAGCCTGAACCGTGAACGGCTCTATCTCACCGGTGTATCCGGCGACGCGGAGGATGTATTCACCGACCGTACCCGGCGCGGACAGCACCTTCACCGTGTACGCGCCGGAACCGGCGGCCAGGTGGGTAAGCAGGGCGTTTCGACCGTCGGGGTCGCTGTTGTCGTCGCCGGCGACCAGCGCGCCGGAAGGATCGTAAAGTTCGATAACGGGGTCCAGATCGTTGTCAAACGCGCCCGGCCCGGCGCCTGGCGTGGTGGTGGAAATCGTCAACTCGTCCCCGGCGATTACCTCAACAGTGTAGTAGTCGTGCGCAGGTCCGCGATCGCCACCCATGCTTGTGCCCAGACTACCGCGATCCAAAACCCGCGTTGGCTCCAGCGTGTTCAGATCGAAGACCTTGATGTCGTAGTTATCATAAAAGTCGTTGGCGACGAAAATCTCATTACCGACCACACCCAGACCACTGCAGTACACCTCGTCGAAAGTCATCAGTTCGGTCGGGCTGCCCGTGAGCGGGTCGATCTCATACAGCCTTGACGGTGATGCCCCCAGCAGGCGGGTCCCGTCGGAGGCCAACTGGAACAACGAGTATGAAAACGACGACAGGTCCAAAGTCCG
>DAOVFI010000050.1 GCA_030673005.1 Planctomycetales bacterium | reverse complement strand
GGCGGAATCGCTCGGAAAGGAAACCAGCCGCGGCGGCAGAGAAATTTTCGTCGGGCCGACGCCGGCAAAGGCTTTGGGCGCGACCGACCAGCACAGCCAGATTCAACTCTACCGCGAAGGCCCGAACGATAAGTTAATCGTTTTTCTGGAAGTCGAAAAGCATCCGCGCGAGGTTCGCATCCCGGACGTCTTCGGCCACGTCGAAAAACTGGCACAGATGCGGAAGGTCAAAATCTCGAAACTGCTCAACGTCGAGAAGCAGGCGACAGAGTACGCCCTTGCCCAGTCGCGCCGCCCCAGCGTTACGATCCGCTTCGAGGCCGTTACGCCCGAATCCGTCGGGGAATTCATCTTCCTCTACGAGTTCACCACAAGCCTGGCCGGCGAGATGCTGGACATCAACGCCTACAATCAACCGGCGGTCGAACTGGGAAAAAAGGCGACCTTCGCCCTGCTGGGCAAAGACGACAGCGAAGAATCCGCCGGACAAATCCGCAAATTCGCGAAGGTGGATAAAAAATATTTAATCTGAACGCTTTTTTTCACACTCGCACAAACATTGCAACCTGGTTTTCTGCGAATTAAGGCATCTGCTCCCCCCTAATATCCTTAGCGGAAAGCCGATGGGCGGGTAATGTCAATTGGGGAGATTATCATAGAAAGTGAACGAAAAGGACGATTGAGCGTCGATCTATACGACAGCGCGTATGGACCATCGCTTCGAATTGCAACAAAGAGTGAGGATGCTCTACTGTTCTTGCGGGACTTGTTTAAGACTCTGGCAGACCAGAAGAAAGACGTGATTGGCCTTCACAACGAGGAACGAATGGTACTCCAAAGGTGCACGTTTGTTTTCCTTCATGTCTCTCCAGAGTGCAAAATAACTAAAATAAGCACCACAGTTGATGAGTTCAAAGTCTGCGTATCGTGGTGGGAACCCCCGATTGGTTGGCGTGATTGCCAAGATTTTATAGAGGTGTTATTGAGAAGTGGTGGTCCAGGGCACCAATACCTGACGGGGGAGCCCGGCGACCCGATCATCGTTGAAGTCTCGTACCGGGAATGAGCAGGACAATGGCGTGTGGCCCCTGTTGCTTAGAGCCTATCCTAATGACCCGCTTTGCTGGGACGTCTCTTCATCCGGGTTAATTCTTCGCGTAGATCGGCCAACGGGTAGATGGACCTGCATCCGGGTCCCCGCAGGTCCAAGTGCTTCTCGAGGGCCTTCAGCCCGGCGTGGCGGTCGCCAAGATGATCGTACGACTGCCCAAGGCGATACCAGCAATCCGCAACCAGCCCCCTTGCCCAGGCCAGCCCCTCCCCGCATTCGCCGTGGGCGATACGCTGCACACCGCGCCTGATAAGCCCGCGGTAAACCTGGATAGCCTCTTCGTAGCGTTCTAACATTTGAAGGCTGCCTGCATAATCCCACAGCACAAGTGGGCACCTGGGTGCAATAGCCAAAGCCCGCTCCTCGCACTCAAGGGCCTTCTTGTATTTACGCTCTTCGTAATATGTCAGTCCGAGGCGCGTAAGCAGCCAATGGCTGTCAGGCTCCTCTCGGAGACATTGCCGAATAACCTTCCTCGCTTCAGACCATTTCTCTTCGTCCAGGAGGCGCTCGATTGTCTTCGAATCTTCCATCTTCTCTAGGCAAAACCTCTGACGTTTGCAGCAACCGGTTCCGACAATGGTAACAGCATACCGGTCTTCCGGTATGTCCGCAACGCCTTTGAATTAAGGCGCCTTCCGCGAAAAGCACAAAGGGATAAGTCCGATTGCCGGACTTATCCCTTTTTTTATTTTGCCGCGGTTTCTCCGGGGCCGAAGTATTCGGCCCCGGAGTTTTTCGCGGTGTGCCACCCCTCCCTTTGGCGTCCATTAATGTCCGAAGCGCCGAATGCCGGAGAATGGCGTTCGGTTGCTCCGTCCGGAAAGGTTAATCTCTCGGTGCGAAGATCGAGTATTCAGCCGTTTCAATTTGCTGGTCTTTTCCGAATAGGATGACGACGGCGTATCGTCGCTGGTTGGTTGTGCTTCCGTCGCCCTTGACCCACGTGCAGTCCACCCACACGCGAACGATGGTCGAACCGCTCGATGCGTTGGCCGGACCGATCCACGTCCCCGCCGAACCCAGCGGCGCGATGTTCCATTTCAGGATGCCCGGTCCGCCTTCGCGCGTTCGCCGGCGTGATTCGGCCTGAAGTTTTCCGGCTATGACCTCTCTTGCCCGGCACCAGGATGCGCGAGCGGCGGCGGCGTTTGCCCGGACGGACTGGGTGGGACTCTTATAGGCGCTTGTGTTCTGTCGCACGAGTTCGCAGCAGAGTTCCGGATCGGTCTTGCGTCCTGCAAATTCCGTCACGACCCCGTCGATTACCGTCGCCGGGACCGTCCGCGCCCAGGCCCCTACCGGCCACCATGCGGTGAATTTCGAGCCTGTGCCGGCAATCCGCTCGGGCCGACCGTACATCGCCACCATGTCCGCGTAGTAAAGATTCTTGCCTTTTACGACGCGCCACTGTCCCGGCGAATCGACCGCCATCGGCGGAGCGACCGCCACCGACGCGAGTACCGAGCGGCTGGCCGTCTGACCGTCTATCTCCGTAATCAGTCCGCCGGCAGCAAGGACGGTGTGGTCTTCGCCCCAGCGCATCCCGACGTGCTCAAGACGCTGGAAGGTCAGGGAAGGATAACCCATCTGCCGGATCAGTTCTCCGGTGGTGATGGGCTTCTCGACCGGCGTCTGCCAGGCGTGTTCGGCGCCCTGTTCGTAACCCTTTTCGCCGATCTCCAGAAGCGCGATGAACCGCTTCAGTTCGACGGCCGTCCGTTTCTGTGACGCCAGGTCGGCGACGATTTTTTTCCTGTCGGTCTGTAGCGCCGCGGCAATCCGACCCAGTTTCTGCCTGTCGGACTGTGCGGTTGCAAGCTGGGTCGCGAGGCTGCCGACGCGACTTTGTGCCTGTTGGACCTTCGCCTTGGAGTCGGCGGCGAGTTTTTCGGCCTGGGCCTTGCTCACAACCAGCGACTCGTTGGTCTGCTTTGCCTGTTCCAGTTCTTCGCTCAAACCGGTGATACGCTGCTCGGCTGTGGCGATCTCGACCTTGTTGGCGCTGACAGTCGCTTCAGCGGTTTCGGCGTGCTGCTCTGCTGAAGCCAATTCCACTTTCGTCTGTGCAAGTTGCGAAGACAATTGCTTGCCATCCGAAAGGGTCTTATCGAGCCGGCTCTGGAGTCCTCCAAGGTCCTGCTCGGTCTTCTGAATGGCGCTCTGCGCGCTTTTGGGGGTTATCAGATACCCGGCCACCCCAAAGACCGCCGCAGCCAATACCGCCGGCACGACAGTTCTTATCCACGACGACGACGGCTTCGCTTTCTCTTTCTCTGTCATATCCATTTCTTCATGCCCTCATTAACACTGACCCGCACAACTGTCCCGTTCAGACGCCGCCGGTGCGAACAACCGTCGGCGACATACGCGTCGAAAGAACTATCGACACTCATCAGGGCGACCTTAAGCAAGGACAACACAATAAAAATCAGGACACATGGGGAAACGTTTAGCATGGGAACGCCGCCAATGTTTTTTCTTTTTTCCCGTTTTTTCGTGATTTTATCGGTTTTTCGTTGAAATTATGGTATAATCAGCCGCTTCTATAGAAGGCGCAACCGAGATGGGTGCCCGAAAAAGAAGTGTGCTGTTTCGTTATCTGGCCTATGCCGGGCCTTACCGCTGGACAATCGCGCTGGTGATCGCAGCGGGGATTGTAAAGTTCACGATCCCGTTATTACCTGCGTACATCGTCCGTCTGATCGTCGATAAGATCATTCACAACGCCGACGGTCTGTCTGCGGCGGCGCGGCATGGGATGCTTTGGCGGTTTGGGGCTGTGCTTGCCGGCGCTGCGGCGGTCGGGTCGGTGGCGGTGTATCTGCGAGGGGTGTTCACCGTGAAGGTGGCCTCGGCGATGGTCTTCGACCTCCGCCGGGACCTGTGGAAACACCTCCAGCGGCTGAGCCTGGGTTTTCACCAGTCCCGACCGACCGGATCGCTGCTCTCGCGTCTGATGACCGACATCGGCGTCTCACAGCAGATGATTAACGGGGGCATCCTCAACGTCTGCATCGATACCGTCAGCGGAACGATAGCGCTGGCGGTGATGCTGTCGATCAGTTGGAAACTGACGCTGCTGGTGCTGGCGGTGCTTCCGGTGTACGCCTACCTGTATAGAAAGATTAATCCGCGCATCCGCAAGGCCAGTCACGCCGTGCAGGAGCAGACCTCGGTGATGAGCGGCACGGTCGTCGAGCGGCTGGCCGGGATCGCGGTAGTCCAGACATTTGCACAGGAGAAATCCGAGTCGCGGAACTTTTCGGCACAGGCGGCGGAACTGAAAGGACGTAGCGTTTATCGGGGCCGGCTCAATCACGCACTCAGCGCCGCCAGCGAATTCCTGGTCGAGATCGCAGCGGTGCTGGTATGGATCATCGGGGCCTTTCTGGCGATTGGCGGGACGATGTCGGCAGGGCAGGTGGTCCAGTTCACAGCCGTCGCGGCGCTTCTGTACCTTCCGATCCGCCGACTCAGCCAGATTAACGTCGTGTATCAGAACTCAATGGCCGCTATCGAGCGGGTATTCGCCATATTCGACGTTGTGCCGGAGGTTCGCAACCGTCGAAAGGCGCTCGACCGCGTGCCCGGACTGGGCGGGATCAGGTTTGAAAATGTTACCTTCGGTTACGGCGACGGACCGACGGTCCTGAAGGGCCTGTCCTTCGATATCCGTCCGGGCGAGCGGGTGGCGATTGTCGGCGAAAGCGGCGCCGGAAAGAGCACACTGGTGACGCTTATCCCCCGGCTGTACGACGTTAACGACGGGGCGATTCTGATCGACGGCGTTGACGTCCGCGACTATTCGCTCCGGCGGCTGCGGCGGAGCATCGGCATCGTCTTGCAGGAGACGATCCTCTTTTCCGGCTCGGTCAGCGAGAACCTGCGCTACGGGCGAAAGGGCGCCACCAAGTCCGAGATCGTCGAGGCCGCCCGCGCGGCCAACGCGCACGAATTCATCACCGATCTGACCGACGGGTACGACACCGTCATCGGCGAACGCGGACTGACACTCTCCGGCGGGCAGCGACAGCGGGTATCACTGGCGAGGACAATCCTTCAGAACCCGCGAATCCTCATCCTCGACGAGGCCACAAGCAGCCTCGACAGCGAGAGCGAGAACCTTATCACCGAGGCCCTGGAGCATGCCCAGGTCGGCAGGACGTCCCTTATCATCGCACACCGGCTCTCGACCGTCGTCGGCGCCGACCGGATACTGGTTTTCCGCGCCGGCCGGCTCGTCGAAGCCGGAACGCACACCGACCTGCTGGCGGCGGGAAAGTATTACCGATACCTCTTCGAGCAGCAGTTCGGCCCGCTCCAGGAACTCATGGAACAGAACCGGGCGGAATAGACCAGGCAGTGCCGGTAGGGTGCGCCGGGTGCCGTGGCCGCTGTGTTTGCGGCCACGTGGATGCGCGGACGCAAACGCCTGCCTGCCGGCTTGCCTACCGGCAGGCAGGTAGGCGGGTGGTCGCAAAACCCGCGACCACGGCACCCGGCTCTAACAGCATCAAGACCTGTTTGGGCGTCTGTCCCTCAGGACGCTCGCTGTGGCTCGTGAATGAAACGCGCCAGGGGCAGACATGCCATACGCAACACGGTCGAGAGGACGAACAGCACGTGCAGCGGCACGACGGTAAAGCCCAGCACTACCATGTCGAACTGTCTGAGATACGCCGCCAGCGCCCCTCCGATCATCGCTCCGACGGCCATTCCCGTCCCCGCCGTCGCCTGGTACATCGCCAGGTACGCCGCACGGTTCCGCGCCGGGGACAGGTCAAGCGACAACCGCAGCAATGAGACAAGCATGGCCGAATTGAACACCCTCACCAGTACAAAGACAAAGACGATCGGCCAGTTGCCCGGAGTAGCGAATATCCATATGATGGGGTAGGCGGCTTTTCCCACCATCGCCACGATAAGCACGCGTTTCGCCCCGGCGCGGTCGGCCCAGGCGCCGAAGAAGTTCGCGCTGGCGCCGGTAGCCAGAAAACCGACTACGTTGACCATCGCTATCAACATCCAATTCATGCCCAGATACCTGAGCATGTAGTAGTCGAAGAACATTATCCCGCAGACACCGGCGGCGAAGAACTGCGCCGTCGCCACGATCATCAGTGGGCGGAACCTTGGTCGCCGCCAGGGAATTTTGAGCGAGCGGATGAAGCCCGTTCGCCGTCGTGGTCGGCTTATCGGCGGGTCCGGCGCGCGGTACAACAGGCTCCAGCCGATCCACCCTGCCGCCCCGCCGGCGCCCAGCAGGATCGCCAGCATCAGCGCCACTCCGTCGCCACGCAGCGGAAAAGCGTCCGACTTCGACCAGGCCAGCAGCGCGCCGCCGACCAGCAGGACGCCCGCATTGGTCAGGGCGACGATCCTTGTCCGCCGACCGAAGAATCGCCCCCGATATTCCGCGCCGACAAGGTCGGAAATCCAACTGCGACGGGCGACTTCGGCCGACATGCCGAAAAACATCGACACAACCACGCAGGCCATTAACGGATAATAGAACGATTCCCTGCCCATCCCCAGGAAAACCATCAGCGGCAACGCGGCGATTAGAAGCCTCAACGAGCGAACCACCCCAAGGCAGATGAGGCTGTAAATCCTCCGGCTGCCGATGTAGTTGATGATCGGGTTGGCCATAAGCATCCCGACCGCGCCGATGTGAACGGCGGCGGCGCCGAAGCCGATCCTGCCCTCTGCCCCGCCGAGCGTTACAATCAGCGCCGTCAGGAACGTCCCGCTCATCGTAGCACCGACGATCCGCGCAAAGGCGGTCTCGGCCAGAATCAACCGGCGCCCGCGTCGGCGGGTATCTGCGTCCGGCGCCGCGTCGTATGTTGTCCCGTTTGTGTCGGACATGACGAATCCCATATCATACACAAAATCCGGAAGGATGGCACGGTCAAGTCGATAGGGTGCGGCAGGTTCTGCATGCCCTACCCCGTTACTCTTTCAGGAGCATGCGGACTTCCGTGGTGAGCGCTTCGACGATTTCGTCTTCGGCGACGGTTCGGACGTATTTGCCCCGGCGGTAGATGGCGGCCTTTGCCTTACCGCAGCAGACGGCGGCGTCGGCGCCTTCTGCCTCGCCGGGACCGTTGACGATACAGCCCATCACCGCGACGACCACGTGCCGCTTCACGTCGGAAAGCGCCTTGCGGACTTCTTCAGCCAGCGTCGCTACGTCGGCCTGCGTCCGGCCACAGGTCGGGCAGGCGATTATCTCGACGCCTTCGCGCTGCCGGAGGCGGAGCGAGGCGAGAAGTTCCTTTGCAACCTCGGCTTCGACGACCGGATCGCCGGCGAGGCTTATGCGGACCGTATCGCCGATACCCTCTGCCAGAAGCGCCCCCAGGGCCGCGACAGATCGCACCAGGCCCGTCCGGGCGGTTCCGGCGTGCGTCAGGCCAAGGTGCAGAGGATAGTCGAACCGCTCGGACAGGGCGCGATTGACCGCAACGGTCGTCATTGCGTCGTGGCTCTTGGCCGAGAGCACCAGGTCGTGAAAGTCGGCCTCGGCGAAGACTTCGAGGTATTCGCCGATGGTCTCGACCATCAGTTCATCCATCGGCCTGGCCGATTGTTCTGCCCGGCGAGCCGGATCGATCCGGTCCATTACCGAGCCTTCGTTGACGCCCACGCGGATGGGTATTCCGGCCTCGGCGGCGGCGTCTATAACGGCGCGGACGGACTGTCGGTCGGCGATGTTGCCCGGATTGAGGCGTATCTTATGGACGCCGGCGGCAATAGCCTCGAGGGCGCGCCGGAAACGGAAATGCACGTCGGCGACTATCGGCACCGGCGCTTCGGCGACGATTTGCCCCAGCGCCGCCGTGTCGGCCTCTGTCGCGGCGGCGACGCGGACGATGTCGCAGCCGGCGGCGGCAAGGGCTTCAATCTGCTCCAGCGTCGCGCGGACGTCGGACGTCGGCGTGGTGGTCATTGACTGAACGCTCACCGGCGCGCCGCCGCCGATGCGAACGCCGCCAACGGTTACGCTGCGGGTCTTTCTCCGCTGGATTTCAGGTAGTTCCATAGTACCGAATAACTCTAAATTTGCTGAATTTGGGTGGCACGGTCAAGCGAGGTTGAGGCTGTTTTACCTCAACCTCGCTTGGCCGTGGTGCGGCTGCATCACGGCCATCAAACAGCCTGTTGCAAAACGGTCATTTCACGGGCGTATCTTACCAAGTATGTCCCGGCGGCCGATGAGATAATAATCCCGCTGGATGCGGCACTGCCAGTGCCGCACGTGCTCGGGCGCGTCGATATCGAATTCCGGCATCTCCGGCAGCACGGCTGAATACACCCGCGCCATCAATCGTCCCGTCAGTAACGAATCGATCCTGACCGGATCGAAGCGCTCGTCGGCAAAGACCAGGTCGAATCCCGCCGGCTCGCCCGCCAGTATCAACGCCGTCAGCGCCCTGCGCTTCGGGAACATGCTCGCCCTGGCCAGCGAGGCGACCTCCTCGGCGAACTCGCTTCGCCCCAGGACAAGCAGCGCGCAGCGGTACGACGACGCCAGGAACGGATTGAACTGGCCGCGTGCGATTTCGACATTAAGTTTATGTTCGACGGCGCCGGCGACGTTCCCGGCCTGGTTCGTCCGGCGAGCAAGCAGCGCGAGCATCATCGCGGCGTTCGAGCGGACGGACTTGTTGTATATCCGCGGGCCGAAGAAAACGCCGGCGACCCGCCAGGCCTCGGCGCGAACATCGACCGGTGGCACGGTCAAGCCAAGCGAAGCGGGGCTTGGCCGTGACGACGCCCGACACGGCCAAGTCTTCGACTTGACCGTGCCACCCAGTCGCCCGACGGCTTCCCAGCGGGAAAGGTTCCACGCAACGTAGTCGCCTGCAAGGTACGTCTCGGACTCAAAGGCGGTTCGCAGCGCATCGTCGGCCTTTCGCGGGTCCAGCCTGAACAGCGCCACCGCCGCTGCCGCCGAAGGCACCGGCGTATCACTGCGCTCGGCTGCACTGCGAAGAACCGACAGGACCTTATCATTGCGGATTGCGGATTGCGGATTGCGGATTGCGGCAGGTGGCACGGTCAAGCCAAGCGAAGCGGGGCTTGGCCGTGACGACGCCCGACACGGCCAAGTCTTCGACTTGACCGTGCCACCCGGTTGTCTTATTGCAGATTGCGGTGCGGATTTGCCTAGCACTTCAGCCGAAAGGATCATCGCAATCGACGTGTCCGGACGCCACAGTTTTTCGATTACCTCGACGAGCGGGCCGGTGGGCATATTCAATCGCCCTGACGCATTGACAGCCGCTGCCAGTATGACTGTCCGTCCGACAGTCAGTTCGGATGGGCGGGCGAGGATCTCGGTGATTGTTCCTGCTATAAATGGTTCGGCCTCGTCGAGTCCCATTTTCCCGGCCGCGATAAGGGCCGTTGCGGGCGGGTGTTGTAATTGCACCCGGGCGAGGTGGAGTATCCCGACGACAGTCTGGCCGATCTGCTCGCTTTTCAACAGCGGCGCAGCCGACAACATCTTTTCGAGCAATTCGCCCCTTCCTGCTTTCCAGGCGCGTATGATCGCGTCGGCGAGGAGCGGCGCGTATTTTTCCGGTTTAAGTTTCGCCAGGCCGAAGAACAAGGCGGCCTGTTCTTCATCGTTCGTCGCGTCCCTGAGCGACTTTGCAATGGCCTCGGCGCAGGCGGTTCTTCCGGCAAGGGCCGCATCGATGGCGGCGGCGGCGCGGACGGCGCCATCGGCATCGCCCAGCAGTCGCAGCAGCGCCGCGTCGTCGCCCAGACGCGCCGCAAGCAAGGCCGATTGAGAGCGGATTTCGACGACCGGATCGCCCGTCGCCAGTTGCAGCACCCTGCGGACATAGGCGTTATCCCGCCCGTCCAGGACTATCCTGTGCAGCAGCATTCGACGGACGCCGGCGGTTTGTGCGGCGCTTTGTGTGGTCTGTGTCCCGGCGGGTTGCAGGTTGGCGGCGAAATTGATCTGCCAAAGCCTGTCGAGTTGTTCGCCTTTGCGCCCGGGCGTGTGGAACTTCCCCAGCCGGCTGAGCACATCGACCATCGCGGCAAACTCCAGGTCGCCGGCCGAGTCCAGCCTTTGCTCTATTCGTTCGATGAGTTGACCTCGTCGCGCGCCGACATCCACCGCGCGGTCGATTCCGCGCTGCCGCTGGAAGGGGTCTTCCGAGCTAAGCATTGCGAGTATCTGCATATCCCGCACGACCGGCAGCACCAGACATGCCGCCCCCACGCCCAGTATCGTCGCCATCGAGAGCGTCAGCGCCCGCCGCTGCCAGGGGTGCTGCCGGAAATACCTTAAGACCGTTCGCATCATCTTTAAGAGTGTATGCACCTGTGGCACAGGTTTGCAACCTGTGTCCGGCAGGTGCAGTTGGTAATTGGTAGGGTGGGGTGTGCAGGTTCTTTTCCCTGCACCTGTCTGCCGACAGGCAGGCACCGAAACGCTCATTGGTTAATCGTGGTGTGCAGGAAACAGAACCTGCACACCCTACCGTCTTTTTTTACTTCGTTATTCAAAATTCCTCGTTCATTATTCGTTATTCATTTTTTTTCATTGCACGGCGTCCGGTTCACCCCAAATGCAATGGCTTTGCCGGTGTGCAGGGTCTATAATGCAACGTTGATGTTTCTGTGATGTACAATTTTAGGGAGTCAATTATGCCGGTACGTGGTTTTCTTTCGATATTGGTGTGGCTTTCGGCGGTGTTGGTTGCTTCGGGCGGGCCTGACACCGAGCCTGCAACTCGCCCGGCGACCGCGACCGCACCGGCGCTGCCGGAGGTCCGCTGGCACGCTCAATACAAGCCCGCCGCTCGTCAAGCGAAGAAGGAAAAGACGCTGCTGCTGGTTGTCTATATGGATGCCGGCGCACCGGCCTGCGAGGCATTCGAGGCCCGAACGCTCGGGCGCGTCCTGACGCGGCGGTTCCTCGCGTCTTTTGCGGCAGTGAAACTTGACATAGCGAGCACCGAGGGCAGGGGGCGTTTCGCAAAGACCGGCGCCGCCGCGACCCCGCTGACGCAGGTTTTGACGCCGAAGGGAGAACTGCTGGACAGCATTCCCGGTTGCATTATCCCCGCCTCGAAATTCCGCCGGAGGCTGGAGCATGCGCTGGAATACTGGAAAGCAATTGGTACCAGGCCCTTTGATGCCGAGGCGCAGTGGAAGGCCGTTCAGGCCCGGCTGAAACTCAGTACTCGCCACAAGACCGTGCCGGTCATCGACAGGCTATTAAAACTGTCGGTCAGGAAACTCCCCGTCGGCGCTACGCCCGCGCGGCTGCACCTGGCGA
>DAOVFI010000598.1 GCA_030673005.1 Planctomycetales bacterium | reverse complement strand
CGTGAACACGTTTCACGGGCGAGACGCCCGTGCCACTATGTTCTGGAATAATGCCGGCCGGTGGCATAGGATAACAACTCGTATGGTAAGTGATATAAGTAAATCCGCTGCCGCACGGAGGGGTATTCTGGCGTTGCTGATGCTGGGCGTGCTGACTGTGTCTGTCGCAGCGGCGTGGCTGCTCGAACACAGCGCCGCCGTAAGGGTCCGCGCCGGAAAAGAGATTATTCAGGAAATCCGCGGGAAGGGACTGGAGCAATCCTGGCCTGAGAAAAAGCGGACCGACTGGTACATTGTTAAACATGGGTCTAGGTTAATCGGTTGGAGTGCAATCGTCCGGGATCTGATTAAAGCGGATAAACTGAAAAATGATAAACCGGAAAAAAAAGATAAATTCGTCGGTCTGAGCATCGAGGCCGACACGGTAAAGCGTCGCTACAGGCGCGAAATATGGACGCTCAATGCCGACGCCACATCGTGCGAATATCACACCTTGCAGGGCATCCTCAGGTTGCAGCCGGTTGAGCAACCGAAACTCGGCATCTTCCTGACCAACGGAAAAATCCGTCTGGTCCGGCACGATCTGAACATTGCAACAAAAGAAATCTCCGTTCCGGACGACTACCTGCCGCAAGGGCTGCTCGAGCCGGTTCTGCATAAAATCGCAGCCAAAAAAGCCGACGCGCAGTTCCGGGTCGTCCCCGGGAACGTTCCCGACCTTCGCTCCGACCCTCACATCCGATTTGTCACCGCACGTTACCGGTACATCGGCACTGACAATTCCGGCAGCGACGGTCCGGTCCATCGCGTCGAGTTATCGACAGGCCTCGGCGGGGAAACCCGCAAGTTGACTTACGAACTGAACCGGGGCCGAATCGCATCAATCACCTCCGACGACGGCAGGCAATGGGTGGCGGTGGATGAGAAGACCGTTTCTCGCGTTTTCAAACACGCGCCGCAATTGATGAAACAATTCCTCCTGCAAACGCAGCACGATTGGGAGCAGTAGGCAGAAGTAGGGTGTGGAAGGTTCTGTTTCCTGCACCTGTCTGCCGACAGGCAGGCACCGAACGCCATTTACTAATCGTGGTGTGCAGGTAAAAGAACCTTCCACACCTTACGGCTACGCCTGACGGCCCAGCCTACTCCGGCTCTTGAAGGTTTCGCTGCCGCAGTTCGTCGGCCCGCCGGATTAACTCCTCGTCAGTCGGAACAATCCGCTCGGTCAGGACGTAATGAAACGTGTGGTTGTCGTGATATGTCCAGGGGGCAATGGCGCTGAACAGGTCCAGGGGGGGTATCTCATAGACAGGCGGCTTGATCTTTTCGTGCGTCTTGAGGGTCTGATAACCGTCGTGGCGAAGGGTTATTCTGTAATCGCCGTACCAGGTGAACGGAACCGTAAGCGGCGTTCGTCCCTTTTCCTCGGCGGAAATATACACCAGCGCCCCGCTCGGCTCGGAAGTTATCGTAATCGTCCGCTCGACACATCCGGCCAATGCCAGAATCAGAAAGCATCCGGCTGCTGTTTTTACCACACCTGCCATAACG
>DAOVFI010000326.1 GCA_030673005.1 Planctomycetales bacterium | reverse complement strand
ACGAGGTAATCCAACCGGCCCCACTCGACGTCGGAAAGGAACTGCTTGATCGCGCCGTGGACCATAGGCCCGCGCCAGATCATGGCGGCGCCGGGCGGGATGAAATTTGCCATTGAGATTACCTTCAGCCCGCAGGCGTCGAACGGGGCGATTTTGTTTTTGCCTGCCGGCGCCGGCTCGGCGCCCTCGATACCCGTCATCGTCGCAATCGACGGCCCGTAAATATCGCAGTCCAGCAGCCCGACGGCAGAACCCGCCCGCCGAAGCCCGACGGCCAGGTGGATCGCTACGGTGCTCTTGCCTACGCCGCCCTTACCGGCGCCGACGGCGATAATATTCTTCACACCCGAAAGGATACGTTCTGAATCTTCCATCTGATTTATAAACACTCCCAAAAATGTGCGATTGGTCGTTTCTTACTTTGTAAGAGTTCAGCCCAATGCAGAAGAAAAGAGCAAGTCAGGCACACATAGTATTTATCACTCCGTCGGTTTGGAGTGAGAAATACAACCCCTGCGCGGGTGGCACGGGCAAGCCCCACCCAGGGAGGCTTGGCCGTGATGGCGCCCACCACGGCCAAGTCTTCGACTTGACCGTGCCACCCGTTAGACGACGGAGAAATGAAAAAACAATTCCGACAGACTCGTCAGGGCGACCCGGCTACGGCTCGCTTCGCCGAGACGAGAGCCTGGCGTAGCCCGATGAATTGTTTTTTAATGTTGTGTGCCTGACTTGCTCTTTTCTTCTGCATTCATTGCAATTGGGTGAATAGTTACCTTACTTTTTTTCCTTTGCTTCATCTATTTTCCGGATTATCAGTTTCCCGCTCAATCCTTTTCGCAGGCGGATGGGTTTGGGGTTTCCCGGCAGGAATATCACCGTCAGCGGCGGACCTGGTTCGCGGAGTTTTTCGAAGAGCATCTTACCGGCGGGCATGTCTTTGCGCGTAACGTCGCCCTTGAAGACAAGCACGCCTCTGGCCTGGAGCGCTTCGGCCAGTTCGTGGTCGTTATATACCGTCATATCCAGCACCTTGCATTCCGGGCACGTGGTCGCGGTGAACTTTATCAGGACGATTTTACCCTCTTGCCGGGCGAGGGCGATCTCGGCTGCATCGTAGGGACGCATCTTGACGGCAAGTGGTTCCGGCGGCGTCAGCATCCACCATCCGGCCGATACGGCGATAGCGGCCGCCGCGATGCGGACGGACCATTTTTTCCACCAGGCCGAGTCGAACCGCACCCACGAACCATACATCCAGAGGCACATCGCCAGCACAACGCCGTAACCGGCCACCCAGGCCGGATACGCCTTGTCCATTTGCGTTCGCAGCAGCCAGACCGCTATCAGCAGAAAGACGAATCCTACCGACTGCTTGAACAGTTCGGTCCACTTACCGGCCCTGGGAAGTCGTGCGACGATTTTCGGCGCGAACGCCAGCAGCGCGTGCGGAGCCGCCATTCCCACGCCGATGAGGATAATCGCCACCGTTCCGGCCGTCAGGGACAGAAACAGCACCGCCGAGGTGAACACTGTCGCGATAATGGCGAAACTGCACGGCGTCGAAAGCACCGCCATCAGAAAACCCATACCGACGGCTCCGAGGTGACCGCGTTTCGGCTGGGCGGACGCTACCCTTCCCGGGACCGTAACGGTGAAAACTCCGAACATATTGGCGGCCAGCGCCACCAGCAGGAGTATCATCGCTATGACCGGTCCGGTGTGGCGGAAAAGGTCCGCCTGCTTAATCGTGTATTGCATCGACAGTTTCAGTATCACGTTGGCCGTTGCAAGGGCGACGAAGAACAGGACGATCCCCCCGGCAAAGGCCAGTCCAAGCGTGATGAATCGCCGGTGTGATTGCCCCGCCTGCTCCAGAAGCGCCAGCAGCCGAAGCGGAATCACCGGAAGGACGCACGGCATGATGTTGAGAATAAGACCCGCCAGAAGCGCCAGAGCGAAGGTCGTCAGCGCCTTGACGCCGGCGCCGGACGGATCGCCCCAGTCGGTGGTTATCGCAGGCCCGTCGGCAAGGTCGGCTGACCACTGCCCGGCTGATTTTGACTGCGAGAGGATTTCATCGATCCGGTCGGTCCAGCCCGGCGAAGCGACTGTCACAGGGCCGATTTCAATCCCGGCTGTGATGTCCTCGGCAACTTGTGTGCACAGACCGTCCTTGTCGCAAATCTGACCCCGGATGTTTATGTTCAGTTGAACATTTCCGGTTTCGCTATCGACTGGTACTGTAACCGGAATAAATAGATACACTTTGCCTTCATAGACGTTGTACGTGTCGGACTTTCCCGGTGCGTATTGTGTGGCGTGGTGCTTTGTCGGCGGGAAAAGAACCTTACCGACGGTCAGGCTGCTGGTGTTAACCTTGACCTCCAGACTTACTGCCTCGACGATCTTTCCACCCGCCACCGGACCATAGAGCCAGGCGTCCTCGGCGATTGTCATTTCCACTGCTACGTATAGTCGATCACCGGGCTTGACCGTCTTGTGCGAGACGATTGTCCGGATGGAATATTTCTCGTTTGTATCAGGCCGGATTGAAAAGGGGCTTTGTAATGGGTCGAGAACCTGTGATTGTACCGGCGCTGGAATCAGCATCGCCGCCACTATCGCCGTAAGTATCCATAATTGTCGCATTTTAATACTCCCGCCTCTTACAATATCAGCATTGCGTCGCCGTAGGAATAGAAACGATATTTTTCCCGTATCGCTTCGGCGTAGGCGTCTTTGATTATCTTTACTCCGTCGGTCGAGCCGGGCGTGCAGAAGGCGGACACCAGCATCAGCAATGTCGATTTCGGCAGGTGAAAATTGGTAATCAAGGCATCGACTGTTTGGAACTCGGCGGGCGGATAGATGAACAGGTCAGTCCAACCGGTCCGGGGCGCAATCGTCCCTTTCCGGTCGGCCCGATCGGCCGCCGCCGTTTCCAATACGCGGACCGCTGTGGTTCCCACAGCCACGATACGCCGTCCTTGTCGTTTTGCCGCCGTAACTGCCTCGTCTGTTGAGGCCAGTAGTTCGTACCATTCCGAGTGCATTTTATGCCGGTCGAGTTGTTCGGCCTTGACCGGAGCGAACGTTCCCAGCCCGACGTGCAGTGTAACGGTTACAGATTCAATTTCCCGGGCTTGCAAGTCGGAAAGGACGTCCTCTGTAAAGTGCAGCCCTGCCGTCGGCGCCGCCACCGCGCCGGGGCGGACGGCATAGACTGTCTGATAAGCCCGGCGGTCGTTATCCTCGTGGCACGGGCGCCTGCCTGCCGGTAGGCAAGGTCTCGCCCGTGGATCGGGGCACGAGTGTCCCTCAGGGACAGGTCTCGCCCGTGTAATAGAAGAATCCTGGCCGGGGCCTTGCCTACCGGCAGGCAGGCGGCCATGC
>DAOVFI010000465.1 GCA_030673005.1 Planctomycetales bacterium | reverse complement strand
AGGCGGTTCCAGCGGCGGATGGAGCCGTCGCGGGAGCCGGTCAGTATCTGGTCGGGCTTCCTGCAGTAGGCAACCACGCTGACGGCGTGTCCCGAGTGGCCGGTGAACTTCCCGAGCCGTTTGTAGTCATCCAGCCGCCATTCCGCGGCCATGTGTCGGCTCCCCACCAGCAGCCGTCGGCCGTCTTTGGAAAGGGCCAGGTCTCTCCAGTAAGTGTAGTAATCCTTGTGCCACTCGTGCAGGATTTTTCCGGTGGAAAGGTCGTAACGGGCCAGGATGGGATAGACCCCGGAATCGCCGTCCGTTATGGCGGTTTTGCCTTCGGGGCCGTAGATTCCGTTGGTGAAATGTTCTATCTTGCTGCTGCCGGCGATGGAGATCAGTTCCCTGCCGGTGGCAATATCCCATTCCTTGAGGGTAGGCGGTTTGGAACCCGTGGTCAGGACGCGCTTTGAGTCCGGCGAATACTGAGCGCGCGCCAGTTTCGCCTGCCCGGTTTTCCAACTGCGCAACACTCGCCGGGCCGACAGGTCCCATTCATGCACGTTTCCGGCGGCATCGGCGAGAAGCAGCGCCTTGCCGTCTCTTCGCACCACCATGCTGGTTATGTTGGCGTCGCATACCTTTTGTCTGACCTGCAACTTGCCGGCCGACAGGTCCCATACCTCTACGCGATTGGACGCGGCCACAACGCCGCGCCCGTCGGGCAAGTAGCCCAGGTCCGCGATCCTGTTGCCGGGTTGCAAGGTCTTGCTGTAACGCATGCGCGATGTGCCCAGGCGCTGGATTGCGCCTTCAGGCAGGGGGTCTCCAAAACGGTCCTGCGCCGCAAGGGCGGTTGTGGCCCACGACAGGCTCAGTGTGAGTATCCCGACGGTGAAAGAGGACATGTTCATGTCTCATTTCTCCAGTATTTTCTTAGGTCCATAGATATTACGGTACACTTTCGTATTGCCGCCCGACGAGATTTTCCGGGAGGCGGGTCCGGAGAACCAGTTGTTATGGATTTTCGCGCTCTGGCAGGGTGTTCCGCGAATCGCGACATGGCGATGCCTGCCCTGAAACGTGTTGTGGTGAATGTGCATCCAGTCACCGGCGATGTTGGTCCCATCGCCCCGGTCGCGTCCGCCGTGCATGTCGAAATGGTGACTGGTGGCGTTGGGGCCGATCAGGTTCCATGCGGCCTCGTAGCCCGCGCCGGGACTTCCACTCGAAGCGATGTGATGCCGGCCGTAGTCGAACTTGTTGGCGATGACGCGTACGTCACTGGAGTTGGCGGAAACCGCGTATCCCCCTCCGTCCTGCTGGATGTGATGGAAATAGTTGTGGTGGACGTGGACCTTCATTGCCCCGGCGCTTGCACTGACGCCGTTCTGGTTGAAGTTGTATATCTCACAGTTGTCCACCTCGGCGTCGTAGTGGTTGAGTCTGAGAAAGTATGCATTGTAATTGAGCGACCTTCTGCCGGCAAAGGGTCCTTCGAAGCGCAAGCCGGTTACACGCACTTCGTCACCGGCTGAAACAAACAAGGTGCCGGTCTTGCGTTTCGTGAAGATGCGTGCGCCGAGCGAGCCGCCCCGTCCACGCGTCCCCGCCAGCGTAAGGCCACCCGGTATCTCGATGTCTTTGTAGGCGCTCAGGTCAATCTTTACGCCGTCGGGTACGAAGATTACCTGTCCCGGCTTTGCCTGTTTCAGCGCCTTGAGCAATTCATCGGCGTTTTTGACCGTAAAATCGCCGGCGGTGAGGATGTTGCTATAGCCGACGCCTCCGCCGATGGGGTTACCGGTAGGGTTGGTTTCGCAGCCGAAAGTCTCGGCCTTCTGTTCCTGTGCCATACTTGGCGGATATCTCACGCACAGAAACAGTATCAAAAACAGGATCGTGTATTTCTTCAGCATGGTTTCTCACTCCGTATTCGCATTTATTGTTTTTAGCATTCTGGTGTTTCGGTATCAAGTATCTTTGTTCTCAAACTGTGGGCTTTTTTCGAGGTTTCTGTTCAACGTCAACGAATTTATCGTATCAGAAACGGACATTCCCGGCAGGTTCTTGCGGTCTATTTGACAACAGGCACCTTCCGCCAGCCACGGCTTTCGGTGAAATCCCGTGCTGCGAAGCACCAGATAATCAGTTTCTTATTCTTCAGATAGCCCGCATCCGCCCTCGCGCGACGGAGCAGACTGATCCGCGATGTTGTTAC
>DAOVFI010000499.1 GCA_030673005.1 Planctomycetales bacterium | reverse complement strand
ACCTATCGCAGGCATCGCCCCATAATTCACTGGCGCCACCGGAAGCACACCGCCGCACAGGCCGACTCCCCCGACCCCGACTCGAAACGTTAGAGCAGTTTAAGATTACCTGTATCGCCCAGGCCGGCTGCGGCTTCGGCTGGCTGCGTCGCCCTGCATCGACGATGCAGTTGCATCGCCTGCTTCGGCCTCCTTGCCATCCTCGTCCTCGCTCGACCTGAAACTGATACATTCAATCTTAAAATGCTCTAGAGCAATTCACGAATGAGATGTCGTATATCCACATGATGCGAACCATCTCTTGGCATCTTGGTCGGTAACGGTTTGAAGGGCATTGGCGATGGCGTTCAGGAGGGCATCAAACGTTCGGGCTTTGGCGGCCCGGAGGAATTCCTTGATCTTCGACCACATCTTCTCGATTGGATTCAGGTCGGGCGAGTAGGCAGGCAACGGTAGCGTCATTGCTCCGGCGGCATGAATGAGATCCATGGCCTCGGCGTCCTTGTGGGCCGAGAGGTTATCGAAGATCACGATGTCCCCGGTTCGGAGCGTTGGGACCAAAACTTGCCGGACGTATTCACGGAAAACCTCGGCTGATGTTGACCCATCGATGGCCATACAGGCCGTCGATCCGTCCAGCCGCATCGACGAGATCATCGTTGTGGTGCACCAATGACCATGCGGCGTGTCATCCGTGCATCGTTGTCCACCCCTGGCTCGGCCTCGCAGACGCGTCATGTTCGTCTTGGCCCCAGATTCATCGAGGAAGACCAGCCTGGACCGATCGAGATTGTTCTGCGCCGCCTTCCATTCCTCGCGGCGTGCTTTTACGTCAGGTCGATCTTGCTCATTCGCTCGTAGCGACTTTTTTTGAAGCGCCAATCGAGACGATCCAAAGCCCGGTGAACCGCCATGATCGAACAGTCCTTGCCCGTAGCCTCGCGGAGTTCTTCCAGCGTGGCGTCAGAATGCTTGGATACCAGCCGATCAAGCTTCCGGAGGTCTTTCCCTTCATAGACCGCACGCCGATGTCCTCGCGGGCCGGGGGCACAAGAGCCCCTCTGACAATATCGCCGCCACCAACGTTGAAAGGTCCGAAGAGAGACACGATACATCTTCGCGATCTGAGCCTGAGTGCCTTCCTTGGCTTCATAGGCCAAGATCGCCCGCTGCCGAATGCCTTCCGTGGATATTACCATGTCCGCCATATCGGCAATACGACATATCAAACGTTAATCGCTCTAATCTCACCTCCCTCTTCCATCTCTGAATCCCCGCCCGCCCCGCGAAACACAATTGACATTTCCCCGCCGGCAAAGTATCGTGCCCGCCAATAGTGTTTCCGCCTCTTGCTCGCCGACCTCGGCGCGTCCGGATGAGCGTCGCGGCCATTGCGGGAGAATTGGTGACAGGGAAGCCTCGACATGTCCTGATGCTGGCTACCGCAGCGGCGGCCGTCGCTTCGCTCTCCGTGGCCGTCGCCCAGATCAACGCCGCGCAGGACACCGTCGCCAAGATACGCATCCAGGGCAACAAGCAACTGTCCGACAACGCCGTCCTGATGCACGTCAAGACACGAGCCGGACAACCCTTCGACGAAGACCTCGCCTGCGCCGACAAGCAATGCCTCCTGAGAACCCGCCGATTCGAGAGCGTCGACGTCACCTGGAGGAAAACCGCCGACGGCGTCGTCGTCACCATCGCCGTCAAGGAGCGGCCCCTCGTCAAGGGCATCACCTTCGACGGAAACAAGCACCTCAAGGACAGCAAGCTCGCCGGCGAACTCCGGTTCGGCATCGGCGACGCCGTCGACGCCTTCCGCATTGAGGCCGGAAAGCAGGCTATCCTCACCCTCTATCGAAGCAAGGGATACTACCAGGTCGAAGTCACCGTCGACTCCGACGCCCTCGCCGGGAACGAAATCGTCTACCATATCATCGAAGGCCCACAGGCCATCGTCCGCAAAATCGTCTTCGAAGACCGAACGCACTTCTCCCGCTGGAAACTCAAACGCGTCATCGGCTCCTCTCAACGCCTCTGGCCGTTCGTCGCCGGATACCTCGA
>DAOVFI010000578.1 GCA_030673005.1 Planctomycetales bacterium | reverse complement strand
GGTAGGCAGGAAGGCTTGGCCGTGAGGACGCCGAACACGAACGCCCAACCACGGCCAGGCGAGATCGAGGCCTGACGGCCTCAACCTCGCTTGACCGTGCCACCCACTGTAACGAATGGAGAACCAGTAATGATGTCCCTGAGCGATTTCCTGACCGGCGAAGACGCCTTGATGCGAAAGTCTGCCGGCGTGCTGGTCGAACGTCTGGGCGTATCGCGCGACGCTGACGCTGTCGGCGTGTACGTCCCCGGACGGGTCGAGTTCCTCGGCAAACACACCGACTACGCCGGCGGGCGGAGCCTGCTGATGACGGTCGCGAAGGGTTTTCGACTGGTCGCCGCCGGGCGGGACGACAACGTCATCCGCATTACGGCAGGACCGACTTTCGGAGAGACGCTGGAGTTCACCTACGGGCAGGGTCACGAGCCGGGACACTGGATCAACTACCCTTCGACGGTAGGCCGGCGCGTCGCAGCCAATTTCTCCGAAAGCGTCAATCTCCGCGGCGCTGACATCGCCTTCACTTCCGACCTGCCCGTCGCAGCCGGGATGAGTTCCTCCAGCGCACTGATAGTCGCGGTTTTTCTCGCCGTCTCCGGGATTAATCGCCTGTCCGATACCGACGCCTACCACCGCGAGATACACTCGAACATCGACCTGGCCGCCTACCTTGGCTGCCTCGAAATGGGCCTGACGTTCGGGACGCTGACCGGACAGGCCGGCGTGGGAACCTTCGGCGGCAGCGAAGACCACACCGCCATGCTCTGCTGCAAGGCCGAGACGCTCTCGCAGTTCTCGTTCGCCCCGTCGGTGTTCGAGCGGGAAATCCCCTTCCCCGTCGGTGCCGACCTGGTCATTGCGTGCAGCGGCGTGGAGGCCGCCAAGACGGGCCGGGCAATGGAAAAGTACAACCGCGCATCGATCCGCGCACGAAAGGCGGCCAAAGCGTACAACCGCGCCGCCGGCGCAGAGTGCAGAAACCTCCGCGACGTAGCCGTTCGTGTCGGAACAGACGGACTGACCGAAGCAATGGAGGCCATTCGTCGCGGCAGCACCGATAAAGATGAAAAACTCGACCTGCCCGGCAGGTTCGCGCAGTTCTTCGGCGAAGACCAGCAGATAATACCCGCCGTCGGCGACGCCCTGGCCGCCGGGAACGTCGATGCAATCGGCGAACTTATCGACGCCTCGCACTCCAACGCGCGCACCGGCCTGCAAAACCTTATCCCTGAAACCGATTTCCTGCAGCAATCCGCCCGTCAACTCGGCGCAATCGCAGCCTCATACTTCGGAGCGGGCTTCGGCGGGTCGGTCTGGGCGATGATCGATAAAGACCGCGCCGAACAGTTCCGCAACGCCTGGCGCCGGACCTATAAAGACCATTTCCCCGAACACACCGAACATGCGGAATTCTTCATCACCAGGCCCGGCGAACCCGCGCACGTCGTAGCCGGCGCCCCGTAGCGAAGGTCATTCTGACTGCGAGCGGGCCTTCGGCGGCCACTATAGCACCTCGGCCCAAACGAGCCTGTTCCCGGGAGCTTTGCCCCCAATCCCCTAACAGTTTATCGCATGCAAGGACACCGGCAGAGGCCAACAAGCAGGAGGACGTTTCTATTTTATCCAATTAGCGGGTGCATCCCGTTT
>DAOVFI010000423.1 GCA_030673005.1 Planctomycetales bacterium | reverse complement strand
TTCTTCGTCGAGTTGTCCCAGCGCTTCTGCCAGGTCGGCAACATCTTGCGATTTCTTCGGCGAAGGTTGGTTTAGAGCAACCTCCGGCTGGACGTCCTCATCAGGCTCCGCGTCGAGTTCTTCGCCCATGTGTCCCAGCGCATCGGCCAGGCCGGCGGCTTCGGGAGATACCTTTTTTGTAACTTGCGGAAGGGCTTTTTTCCGGCGCTTCTTTTTTCGTTTTTCGTCGAGTTCGGGGAACAGGCCCGGGATATCACCGGCTGAAAGTGTCAGGTCTTCCGGAGCGTAAAAAATCTTTGTCCTAGGTTTGATTTCTTCCTGCCCGGCCTTGGCGAGAAGTTCCTGATACGTCAGCGCAACGGCAGCGACGCCTCCGACGATGATATACCACTGGCGCGGGTTCTCCTTGACGATTTTCTTCGGGCCGGAAGCAGACTCCATCTCCTCCAAAGCCCTATCGGTCGAAACGCTCGCAGCCGCTATGGCTTCCAGCGGCGACTCGTCGGGTTCCTCCGCTTCCTTCGCGGGCCTGTCCCGAGCATCATCGAGGGGCGATTCATCTGATTCGCCGGCCCATGCCAGCGGATCGTCCTGTTCGTCCTCTACAATCTCCTCCAGCAGGACTACCTCATTCTGCTCGTTTTCCTTACCGGCCGGTTCGGGAACCACGATTGCCTTTGGTAAAGTACATACGAAAGTTTGCCCGCACCCCGGGCAGCGGAGCGTAATTCCCACGCTGCCGGGCGGCGCTTCCATATCAAGCCCGCAATGCTCGCATCGAACGTTCATGTAATTCTGTTCCCCGAAGATTCACTGCTGATTCTATTATAATGGAAAATTGTATGGTAAGTCTATCAATGTTCGTGGAGTGGCATGACCGTCCCCAGGGTACGCCCGTACCCACGTTTCACGGGCGAGACGCCCGTGCCACAACTTGCAGTCGGGGGCGGACGGGAATATAGTCCTGTACACAATGACCCGAACCTACGACATTGCCGTTCTCGGCGCTACGGCTGCGGGATACGTCGCAGCGGTAACACTGTCGAAAAAAGGACACAACGTCGTCGTCCTGGACACCCCGTCATCTACTCTGTTACCTACGGAATCGCCCCTGTCCGACTGGTTGCCGGCTGACGTGTTCGATACGTGTCCGATCCTGCGAAAGGTCAAATCGTCTGTGGCGGACGGCGCTTTCCGTGCGGTGAGTTTCCACTCCGGCGACCTGAAGCGTCAATCCGAGTATCACAGTCGGTCGGCGGTCGGTTTCTTCCTGCCGCCGGACCGGCTGCTGAAATCCCTGGCGGCATCGGCCCGGAAGGCGGGTGCAGGGACTGTGAAATTCGACCGGGCGCCCGAACTTGATCTGCGGGAACAGGACGTCGTATTGCGCGATCGCGCGAAGTCTCCGCGCGAAGTCTGCGCATCCGTGCTGCTAATCGCCCAGGGCAGTCCCGCCGACGCGATAGCCGACCTTACCATGCCGATTCAATCGGCCCCCGCCGGTCGGCTGGCCGTCTGTGCTTTGGACATTCCCCTCCCGCCGTCATTACGTCGGAAGCCGGATAAGACTCTGCACGTAGTGGCGCCGTCGGAGGGCTTGTCGCGAGCCGAGTCGGGCGTTGCGCGATTCGGCATGTTTTTCCAGGTCGGCGGCGTGCTGCACGTGCGGATTGTTTTTACTGTCGATTCTGCTTCGGCTCACAGCCGACAGCATCAGGCCGACGGCGGCGGGAAAATCGTACAGTTCGTCCGTAACCTTCAGCAGGCCGGGATGCTTCCTGCATCGTCGGGGCCGGCGAAATTGAACCTTTCAAAGGCCGCTGCGGCTGTTTGGCATCCGCCCGGCGGGTCGGCGCTGGAGATGGAAACGCACCTTGCCAAGCGGACATTGCTGATCGGCACTGCCGGCGGGTTCGCTTCGGCCATGAGCGCCGCGACCCTGGCCCCGTCAATCATCAGCGCCATGATCGCAGCCGACGTCGCCAACCGGGCACTGCGAAGTCCACAGGATGCTTCGCATGACCGGCTCCAGGAAACCCTCTCCGAGTACAAGGACCAGTGGCGCGACACCCTCGCCGACCGCATCCGCCCGCCCGGAACGTCTATCCGAATGATGCTGCCGATGGCCTTGACAAACAAGGCTATGACCGCCCGATTCGCAAAGGCGTTCCTGTATGGGGAAAACATATGAAATTGCCAATTGCCGATTTTCAATTTCCAATTGAAAAAGAAAAACATTCTTCGTCCCTTGGTTGCGACAAATTGATAACTCAAGTGCTGAATAATAAGTTTTGGGGATAACCGATGAGACTACAGGAAGACGAAACCGTCCTTCACGAGGCGAAACCGGCCGGTGCTCTTTTATGGTTGTGGCTGTTCTCCAAGTGCCTGCCGTTCACTATTGTCGGATCGATTATCAGCGTCATTGCGACGGTATTTATCACAATGGCAATAGCGTTCACGCGTGCCGCAGGGCCGGGAGACAATTTTATT
>DAOVFI010000677.1 GCA_030673005.1 Planctomycetales bacterium | reverse complement strand
TATCAGCGGGCAGGCGTGTCCGCGGTGAACATCCTTCAGGACGGAGGGAATCTACGCAGCCTCGCAAAAGACTTCGAGGGCAAACAGGGAACCTTGCGGATTCACGAGGGCGATACGAGCGGCGGGCGTCCGAATGTGCGGATGGTAACGGCAAATTCCATGAACGTCGCCATTCAAAATATTATGACGACGCTTTTGAAAATGGAATACGATGAAACGCTTCCCATCACCGATGCGCTTGTAACTCAGTTTTCAAGCACCGCCGGTGAAGACACTTTTCCGGAAGTCGAAACTGAAGACGGCGTGCGCAAAGTGAAAGAGGGAGATGCGTACCCGATTCTTTCTGGTTCCGATCGTGACGTGAAAACGAGCTATGTAAAATATGGCGCTGCAATCGCGCAGACCCGCGAGAATAGCGTCTTCGACGGGAATGGGCGGATAACGGTTCACGTCACGAGCCTTGCTCGCCAGCTTCGCCGTTATCGCGATCAATTCCGACTGGCCCGAATCTTGGATTACAACGGCCTTGACGGACGTTACATTGCCAGGCCCGGCAATGACAACGGGACTGCGGTCTTTTATACAGCTTCCGAAGACCACCGCGGCAATGCGAACTTGAAGGCGTCGAATGCGCTTGCAGACGAGACTGATATTAATAACGCGATTACGCTGCTCGACGGCATGCAACTCCTCGATGGGACATACATCACGCCCGCGCCGAAAGTGCTTATCACCGCGTCAACGGCAAAAGCGACGGCATGGAAAATCGTAAACGCAATTTACGCGCCGTCTGCGACGTCAGGACAGACGTTGGTTCCGAATCCCTATGGTCCACAGGGTATGCTTTCGCAAGCGCCGATAGTCGTGAGCCACCCGCTTGTGGCGACTTACGCGGGCGCGGCAACGACCTGGTTCCTGGGCGACCCGGCAAAACAATTTTTCGAAAAAGTTGTTTGGCCGGTTGAAGTAACCCCGAAAATGACCGGCGGTGAAATGGCCCTTCGGGATATCATCGAATTGTGGGTCGGTTCGTTCTGCGTAGACATGGTGGCGTTGTCCAACATGTTCTTCATAAAAAATACGGCATAAATTTTCCCCTCTTGGCCCTGGGATGTTTGCGTAACAGGCATTCCAGGGCGGTTGTGGAAAAAAAAGGAAAAAGAAAAACGTAAACCAAAAGTTAAAGTCAAAAAGGAAACTTAAAAAAGGAGAAGAACAATGGCAGCTAAAAACAAACCGCCGGTTTACAAAATGTACAAGGGCGGAACCGCGCCGA
>DAOVFI010000489.1 GCA_030673005.1 Planctomycetales bacterium | reverse complement strand
AAGTCCAGCACTTCCATTATCCGTCCGCGGTCCCTGCCGGTCCGCAGGTCGTCGCGGAGATCTTCTGCGAACGGGAGTATCCTTACGCGGTCAAGCCCCGCCATTGCCACGTAAGCCAGGGCGGCGGCGGTGCGGCGGGCGTAGTCGAATTTGCATACTTCACCCAGCCCCATCGAGCCGGAGCAATCCAGCAGGATCGTTACAACGCCTTCGCTGTGTTCGTGGAACAGGCGTAGTAGCAACCGCTCCATCCGTGCGTAGTAGGGCCAGTCGAGGAAGCGAATGTCGTCGCCGGGCGCGTACGCGCGGTGGTCGGCGAATTCCAGCCCGTCCCCCAGCCGCCGGCTGCGACGCTGACCGGCTGCCGACGACGAAGTCGGTATCCGCTTGGCTATCAGCCCAAGCCGCTGAAGCCGACGCAAAAAATCATCATCAAATAACTTTCCGCCTGCCATAATCCAATTATAGCGTCCATTATTTCGCCAGGTTTCTCAAGATAAATCAAGGCGTAGTCATAGGGTGTGCAGGTTCTTTTCCCTGCAACACCCTACAATACACCGGGCCGAAGGTAGCGGGTGGGGCCGCGGTGTGGAAGGTTCTTTTCCCTGCACACCCTACAATGTTTCAGTGCATCTTTGAACGGACGCGTGAGGCTTCTTTGTCCTTTCCGGCGTCTGCCAGCAATTGCACAAGGCGTTTGCCGAGTTGGTAGTGGGCGGTATCACGTCGGAAGAGTGTTTTTTTCGGCTTCTTTACCCGGTTAAACAGTTTCCGGTACATTTTTATCGTTCGGTCGCGTCGTTTTGCATCCATGAGTAGTTTTTCAGCGCGGGCAGAGGCGTCCAGGACGATCTCGGTATAATTGACGCACCGCAAGGCCGCCTGCTCGTACACCTTCAGCGATGATTTCTTCTTTTCCTGTTCACTATGGTCTTCACCCAGGGCGATGAGCAGCCGGCCCTGTAGGTCGGGACGCCGGCTGAATGACCCGATTGCACTCTTGTACAATTTTTCCCTGCCGGCGTCGTTTTTGATCGTCTGGATAATACGAATGACGGTATGGCAGGCATATTCCGGATAGCGCTTTGCCGTATGCTTGAGCAGTATATCGATGAACCGCCCGGCGTCCTTTTCCGGCAGGCGGTTCGCATTTCGCAGTTCGATAACGAATTCCCACGCCGGCGTATGGGCCGGGTTGAACCGGGCGGCAGCGGCTATCAAATTCTCAACGAGGGCAAGGTCTATGTTTCCGGCAGTCTGAATCCATTTCGTGTCGGCGGCTGGCTTTTTCGGGCCGTTGGTCTTTCCCGCAAAGCGATTGTTGTACAGTCCAGCCAGTTTTTCCAGCACGGAAGTATCTGCCTGGGCGACCTGGTCGCGTACCTTTTCGACCAAGCGTGCCGCTACGACAGCCGCGTCGGCCTGTTCCCGCCGAATCAGCGGAATCACCACGGACGAGCACAGCGGCGAAAGTTCGCAATCGAGTATTTTCCGCCCGGCCGCCGGCTCGTTGAATTTGCCTCTGTAGTGCAGGTGCGACTTGTATCGTCCGGTCTGGTCGTCCCAGACCGCCTCCCGCTCGTCGTGCTCGATTTTCAACCTTGCTACCCAGGCGATGCGAGTACCGGAAGCGCCTCGCCCGGTAACGATCGCCGCCGGGACACCAAGGGTCTTGCAAACCTCGGCGGCATAATAGGCCTGGTCGATGCAAACCCCGCCGACCTTGCGGAGATTCAATATGGTATAGGGAATCTTTTTTATCTTCTTTGGCCGATCGCCGTGACCGGGATCGTACTTCAAATCGAAGAAACTCCGAGCGGGATTTTTCGAACGGTTGTATTTGCCCGCCGCCCACTGACGCTCCTTGATGCCCAGACGGGTATCGGCCAGGAAACGCGACAGTTCGTAAGGCATCTTCTTCAAGTCGTATCGGAATGAATTATCCGGATTGACGTACCACCGGAATGAATCGAGCATCGACGCTTCTTCGGGCCTGCGGCGATAGTGCTGCATCGGATATGACGCGGCAAATGCTACTGCAAGGTCCGGCCAGGTCGCCACCGCCTCGGCCTCGGCTGAAAACAGTTCAAAAAGATTCCGCATTGCCTGTTCGGGATTTTT
>DAOVFI010000585.1 GCA_030673005.1 Planctomycetales bacterium | reverse complement strand
CTTCCGTTGCTTATCTTCGCAACCATCGCGTAGGTGTCACCCCATACGGACGCGCTGACGAACGACTGGCCTTCCTTGGCGGAGTCATACCGCTTTTTGCCGACCAGCAAGTACTCGAGTCCGAATATCGCCGCAAGGTTTGCGCGAATCATCCGCTCGTCAACCACGGCCGCGCCGGGGAACCTCGCAAGAATGTCGTCGTTTTTCAGCAGGTTGTCCATGTTAACGGCATCGATAATCAGGGCGTCCGGTTCGACGCCTGCATTGTCGCGGACCTTTGTCTTTGCCGCGGCAATCTGCGCGATAACGGCAGATGTGGCCGTGCCCCAGGGGGCCCCACTGTTATCGGTACACAAGGACGTGCCCGTCCAGGTTGTGGCGTTGAAAATCAGCGCCGCTATGCGGATTTCCTGCGCCATCAGGAGCTTGTGATACAGCGTTTCCGCAGTCTCGAACTCCAGCTCGAGGTCGGAAGCGTAGTTCGCCTTGTCCTCGTCAAGAAGCGGCATTTCAAGCTTCTTCTTGGTGCAGGCATACGCCAGGTCCTCGAATTCCAGTCCGATTCTGTTGGCCGCGGCTCCCTTTGCAGCCTCAACGTCCGCGGTTTTCAGCAGGGATTCGCGGGTATGGACGCTCATCGTCGCCGCCTTTTTCTGCACTCCCCGAACCGGCAGCACCTTCAGCCCGATAAACGTCTGCGCGTTGATGTCGTACTCTCGAATCGCTTCTCCGAGGTCGGCCCTCGGCGTTGCGTATGTGTCGTATCTGGCCATTTCCAGCCTCCTTTGTTCACTTTCTCCATCTCCGAGGCTGGAGTACGCCGAGGGTTATTAGGCGGGAAAGCCGCTCGGTCGGCTTTTCGGGAGCTACCCTATCCCGCCACAGATCTTTTTCTATGCGCTGGCAGTCATTCCCGTCGTCGCGTCATCCGCGTTCAGGGCGTCTATCGCGGCCTTGTTTGCGTCGACTGCAGTCTTGGCCGCGGCAACGTCGGCCTTTATCAGCGCCAACTCGGTCGTGACTTCCTTCAGGTTGTCGTGCGCGACTCCGGCAAGTGTTACCAGTTCCATTATCTTCTGCCCCAGGTCAGAGTCGTTCTGGTTCTGCACGCCGATGTCGGTTATGCAAGCCGCAACATCGTTCTTGATTTTAGCGAGTTGCGCGGCAAGGTCGGCGAAGTTGTCATGTATTTTAGCCGCATCGCCCGCCGTGATTGTCTGCGCGCCCCCCTCAGTTACGCAAGCAACCAACGTGGTATTCGCAGAGCCGCCGGTGCTGTCAGTCAGGGTTTCCTGCGTCTGCGCCGCAACCTTGCCATCGGCCAGCGTGTCGTCGTGCGTGGCGGAATCGCCCGTGCTATCGGTCAGTGTTGTCGGCTCTGCCTGGTCGGAAACGGTCTGATCGGCAGTCCCGCCGCCGCTGTCGGTCAGGGCGTTCTGCGTCAACGCAGCCATCGCCGCCGGGTCGTCATTGTGGTCCGGCTGCACTACCGGGGCAGACCCCCACCGTCCAACCTTCTGGCCCGCGACCTTGCCGATTTTCGAGCCGGTCGTAACGTTTGTTATTATGTCCTCGCCGTCGTTCAGCGTG
>DAOVFI010000588.1 GCA_030673005.1 Planctomycetales bacterium | reverse complement strand
CGGAATGAAGTACTCGATGAGTAGAGGGATGCTGGTAGATAAGCTCGTGCTGACACTGCGAAAGGAAATCAAGACCGGTACGTGCCATTGCGTCCACGGAGAACGCTGCAGGTTCGACCGAACAGACTCGGCCGGGGAACTATAATGGACTGCCAGGGGTCGGCGCGGAGTCTCGGGGAACGGCTGGCCAGGCTCGCCATGCGCGACGCGGCGCGACGGGCAAAGTTGGCGTTTGCCAAGTGCGTCACCAAGACCTACAACGGGACGCCGAAACGAGTCAAGGGCCGCAAGGACCGTGGCGGCCCGAGGAGGTAGGAGATGACCACACAGGAAGGCAACGGATGAGCGACGGCAACGTGAGTTACCCGAAAGGCAAAACCGAGGACTTGGGCGTCGTGCAGTGTGCGGCCTGCGGAAAACTGTCGCGTCAAACCGAAGTGCAATACATCTACGTCGCCCGGTCAACCGTCCGCGGCGAAGTGCGAGTACTCACAGACGGGAAACTGGTGTACTACTGCGACGGCTGCATGATGACCAGCCGAAAGGAAGTCGGCAGCGCCATAGCGACAGTGGTGCAGGACCACGACAACCAGGCGGCGATAAAGCGGGAGGTGCGGGCCGAGCAGGAAGAGCGCCGGAAATGACGGGGCTTTTTGAGGGAGTGGACGACGGGCGAGCGCCGGAGACTCGGGACCGGAAGCCGGACGGAAGCGGATTCCCGTGGGTCTGCCGAGGTTGCGGCCGCGAGCTGAAGGGGGGCGAGTTCGTGCGGGCCGTGACGGTCGGCGAGTACAAAATGCACGCGCACTACGCCGAATTAACGACGAGCCGAAACGCAGTGTTCTGCCGGGCGTGCCTGGCCAAAGACTACAAGATACTCGACACAGTCTTTGCGATGCTGGGGCCGCGAACACACCGATAGAGCTGGCGCTCCGGGTCCTTGTCCGACGTTCTCGCCCGCGCGGCGCGGGCTGAAAAAAGGAGTCCTCTAACCTGGGGTCTGGGGGAGCCGCCCGTAGATTCGTCCTAGGAATCTCTTTCGCGGGCGGCACCCCCAGTCTAATTGGTAACGAAGAGAGGCCGAAAAGACCGAATAAGACCGAATAAGACCGAACCGAAAGGAGACCGAGATGCAAAAAAGCATCAGCTACACCCTAACATACGCCGACGACAGCGAGACACGGCATACCACCGCGATGTACTCGTACTACTGGGAGCCAGATCGCGAGATAGCGCAACACGCACAGCGAGAGGCCGACAAACGCAAGGAGCGAGTCAGATTCGCCTATCGCCACATCGGCTGCCCCTGTACCCGCTGCAGCAAGGACGGCGTGCACCGGGACTGGATGGACCCGCGCACCCGGTAGAGTCAATCCGGGCCGGGCGCGACGAGAAGCGCCCGGCCCGGCGTCAAACGCGCCAGTACCTCAAAAGCAATCCTTGTCCGTGCCCGACGTTCTTGCCCGCGCGGCGAGGGCTGAAAAAAGGAATCCTCTAACCTGGGGTCTGGGGGAGCCGACCGGAGATTCGTCCTAGGAATCTTTCCCCCGGTCGGCTCCCCCAGTCTAATTGGTAACGAAGAG
>DAOVFI010000252.1 GCA_030673005.1 Planctomycetales bacterium | reverse complement strand
CCGGCGCTGGTCGTGTGGTCCAGGTAGAGATACGCGGTGCGCTGATCATAGTAGGTGGATACATACAGCCGGGGTTCCCCCGTCCCGCTGGAGTACGTGGACCAGTCGCCGCTCAGTTCGTCTTCGCTGAAGTCTTCACTGACAAGGATACTGCCATCCGTGGCAGGCAAAGCGCCGACGACGCCGGCGACCTGTCCGGCCCCGTCCAGGTCCACAAAGCCGTCTTCCAGATCCGCAGCCGAGGCCCGATCGTCGTTGCCCGGCCCCTGGTGTTCCTCCGCCTCGAGGGCGGCGTTGAGCGTTATCGCCAGATCGTACGCCCCGGAAGTTCCCCACGTCCCCAGCACGACCACATAGTGGGTTCCCGGCATCGTGATTTCCGCATTCTGAATCAGGGCGTCCATTCCCGGCGCCGGTGAACTCGCCATTCCGATCAGGAGGTTCGCGGCGTTGACGACGATAATTCTCGGTTGCAGTCCGTCGAGTGGATGCGCCGCAACGGAGATTGTCTGACCCGCGTCCAGCGCGACACTGTACACGTCCACGTCGCTGCTCCAGCCGATCGTGGACGAGACGTTCGCGCCGTAGATCAGACCGCCGGTGGGTCCGATATGTTCGAACGGCGAAGGCAGTTCGCTGAAAATGCCCGGATCGACTGCAAAGTGAACGACAAAGTCGCCGCCGGGCGCGCCGTCGCCGCTGACGCCGGGCGGAATCGGCCACGACGACGCCTCTCCGTCCAGATCGTTACCGAAAAGGTCTTCCAGACGGGCATCGCCGCTATGCAGCCCCAGCGTGTAAGTATCTTCTGTAAGGTTCGAGTATTCGAGGGTGAGTGTCGAGGTGGCGGGGTCGTAGTTCCACGTTTGCAGTTCGGCTTGCCCGCCGGTCCGGCCAACCAGCGAAAACGCCCTTTCATCCACGTCGCTCCAGAGCAGCTCCTCGCTGAAGCGGATGGTGGCCGTCAGATCGCCCGGAAGGAGGACGTCGCCCTGCGACAGCGACGAGGCGACGACTCTCGGCGGCGTCGCGTCCAGGATATATTGGCTGCTGAACGCCTGGACAGGAGCGCCTGTAAGGGCCAGCACCGACCCGGCCGCTATGACTGCGTCGTGTACGCCGTCGCTCAGGCCGACCGGCAGGTCGAAGACGACCGTGCGGTAATCAATCGCCGTAAAACCGACCGCCGGGACTCCGTCAATCGTCAGGTCCGCAGCGTCGAGCGAGGAAAACAGCACGGCGTCCGAGAAGGCCACCGTCATCCGCACCGGCTCGGTGGTCAGCTGCGAACCGTCCGGCGGGTCCACTTCATCGACCGTCAGGGCCGGCAGTTCCCCGGTATAGCCTGCGGCGCGGAGGACGTATTCGCCGCTGCCGGAAGCCGGAAGCACCCGGATAGTGTATGTACCCGACTCGGCGGCTGTGTGCCAAAGTAGGGCGTTTCGGCCGTCGGGTCCGCCGTTATCATCGCCGGCGACCAGCGCCCCGCTCGGATCGTACAACTCGATCAGCGGGTCCAGATCGTTGTCGATGGCGAAAGGACCGTCAAACGGCGTGGCGGTTTCCAGGACAAGATCGTCCCCGGCGTTGACCTCGATGGAGTAGAAATCGTCATAGTTGGGAATCAGAACCGCCTCAGCGGTGAGCGTGACGGTGAGCGTGTAGTCCGAATTCTCGCCGCCTCTTGCCAAGATGTAGTAGTCCCCGGCGTACTCGAACTGGTCAGCGTAGGTTGTGGTAACCCTTGATGAGTAATTGTAGTTTAGCAGTTTGCCGGTGTTGTTGTAGATACCGACCCACGGAGACACTCCCTCCAGGCGCAGACAGAAGAGGTCTCCCGGGCGTGCGTGGACCTTGAAGAAGTCCCGGTCCTCCATCGTTTCGTAGGGGAGGTTCCCGGTTACCACCGCCTCGTGTATCCCGGGTTCTATCTGCGTGAAGCTTGTCGTCAGGTCGTTGGCGAACGTGAAATCGTCCAAATAGGGCCAGTCGTTCCCGGCGTCGTTGGGTTCAATCTCCGTCGTGATGGGATCGGCCGGGAAGGCAACGGAACCCAGCGCAGCGGCCGCTGCGGTGATGTCCTGCGCCTCGGACGCCATGCCGCCGTCCTGTTCCGTATCGAGCGTGGCGCTGCGTGTAACGATCAGCGAATAGTCGAAGTCCCCGATCACACGGGCATAATAGACGCCGGTAGCCGGGACATTCATGCTTTCGACGACAAGGTCATAATCGCCCGACGCTTCAGCGCCGACGGCCACCACATCGCCGGATGCGTCATACAGACGCAGGTCAACGTTGCCGCCGTCAGGTGCGACCAGACCTAAAGTCGCCGACTCGCCACCGGTAAGGCTGAAACTGTACCAATCCTCCGTCCGGCTGGTCAGGACAATGCTGTCGTATGTCTGGCCGTGGGAGTATTGGCCGTAATGCTGGAAGCGGAGGTACAAGGTCGAGGCGGGCAGAAGTCCGCTGGCCTCCAATTCGGCGCCAAGGTCAATGTCATGGAAATGGAAATACTCGTCGCCCGTTTCCTCAAAATTGAATACCGGATGCCAGTTGACGCCGTCGGTGCTGGCGGCGATGCCGTTGGCGTTGACATGCCCGGTGAAATCTCCGGGGAACGGGAATGTAGATGCGTAGCGTGAACTCAGATGGAACTGCAATCTGTCGGGCCTTGCGCCGGCCAAGTCAACAGTCAGGGTCGCTTCGCTCGGGGAGATATTGTTCCCGCCGCCGTGCAGCGCCAGGGAATATTCACCCTCGTGGGATGTATAGTCCGTAACCTCGACACTTGCGCCGTCTTCGGCATAGACGGTCCATTCCGGACCCAGTTGCCCGCTCTCGAAGCCCTCGTTAAGAATGATGAGGTTTTCTCCGAGCGCCGCGGCGCGCATTACGCCGCCGCCCAGATCGACGAAACTCGCATCGAGGTCCTGGGCCGAGGCGAGATCGTCGTTGGCGGCTCCACCGTGCTCCTCATCTTCCGCCGCCGCATTAAGAACCAACCGCGCACGGTACGCCCCCGACGTCCAGAGCTTGCCGATGATCACGATCATGTGATTGCCCGGTAAGGTTACCGTGGAGGTTTGGATAAGGGCATCGGCGCCCGGCGCTGATGCGACTGCGTATGCCATCAGGGTATTGTCCGGCCTCAGCAGGTACACGCACGGCCACAGGTCGGTATCCGGCTCGATCGCAACGGTTACCGTCTGCCCTTCGTCCAGGCCCAGCCAGTATGCGTCTATATCGTAAAGTCCCTGCAAGGCCCCGGTCTGCTCGCTTTGATAAACCAGGCTCCCGAACGGCTCGGATGCAACCAATGGCGCCGTCCATTCGCTGATAAGCCCATCCAAACCGAAGTTGACGATAAAGTCGCCTCCCTGTACGCCGTCGCCCGAGACGTTCGGCGGAATCGGAAAAGCCACCGGCTCGCCGTCCAGATCGTTGCCTGCGAGGTCCTCGAAACGGCCGTCGCCGCTGAAGAGCGTCAGTGTATAAGCGTCGTCGGGGAGACCGGAGTATTCCAGCGTAAGTGTCGAGCCGGCCGGATCGTAGAGCCACGACGCGGGCGTGTATTCGCCGCTGATCCGCCCGGTAAGCGAGAAGTCCGTCTCGTCCAGGTTCGTCGCGTCGAGCTGCTCGTCGAACTGCGCGACGTACGTCAATTCGCCCGGTGGGAGAATCTGACCTTCCGAAATTGACGATCCTGTAACCCTCGGCCCGACCCGATCCAGAGTGAACTGCCCGTTGTAGGCCTCGATCGGCCCGCCCTGAACGTCCAGAATCGCGCCGGCGGCGATGGCGACCTGATGCGGGCCGTCCGCAAGACCGGCGGGCAACTCGAAGATCACCGTATCACCGTCAATGACGGTATAGCCCGTCGCGGCGATCCCGTTAATCGTCAGGTCGGATGCCTCCAGCGAGCCGATGAGAATAAAGTCGGAGAAATCGACCGTCATTCGGGCGGGCGCCTCGTCGAGGTAGGCGTCCGTCGCCGGGTCCGTCGCCGTCGCCACGAACGGAAAACTTCCGGTATAGCCCTCGGCCTGTAATACGTAAGGCCCTCCCTTGTCATAGGCTCCCGAATAGACGCGCACGGTATAGACTCCGCCGGTCGCCGCTGTGTATTCCAGCATGGCGTTCTTCCCGTCGGGGGCGCTGTCGTTGTCCGAAGCAACCAGCGTCCCGTCCGGACCGAACAGGTCAATGGCCGGGTCGCAGATGTTATCGGGGTCCAGCAGTGCGTCAAACGGGGTCAGTGTAGTAAGCGTTAAACTGTCACCCGCT
>DAOVFI010000680.1 GCA_030673005.1 Planctomycetales bacterium | reverse complement strand
TGGAATTTCTCAAGGAAAGGCAACTTCTGTAAGAAAGTATTGAGTTGAAAGGTATTGAAATGCCGGGTGCCATGTTTTTAAGTAAGGATAAACATGCCTACCCGCTTCGCGTGAAGGCATGGCACCCATTGAATTATGGATATAACAGGATAACCAACAGGAGGAGATATTGGAATACAAAGGTGTCTGGATACTGGCGGAGCAGGACGGCGGGCGCGTGCAGCGGATAAGTTATGAATTGCTGACGCGCGGGCGTGAACTGGCTCAGAAGCGCGGGGCTGACCTGACGGCGATGATCTTCGGCCACGACATAGACGCCGAAGACCTTCAGGAGTTGATCGACCGCGGCGCTGACCGCGTGGTGGCGACCGAAGCGCCGGAACTGGAGCATTTCCTCGTCGAGCCGTATTCCGCCTGTATGTTGAAGATAATCGAGGAGTATCACCCCGAAATTATCATAGCCGGGGCGACATCGACGGGCAGGACGCTGATGCCGTATGTCGCAATCAAGGCACACGCGGGACTGACGGCCGACTGCACCGTGCTGGACATCGAGGCCGACACCGGCAACCTGCTCCAGACGCGCCCGGCCATCGGCGGCAATATTCTCGCGACGATTAAAACGCCCTCGCACCGTCCGCAAATGGCGACCGTCCGGCCAAGGAGCATGAAACCCGCAGAGAAACAGGCCGGACGAACGGGCGAGATTGTTCGCCTCAAGGCGCCGTCCGACCTGCTGGGCAGCCGGGTCCGGCGAGTGGAATTCGAGGCCGGCGAGGATTCCCACAGCCTCCAGGACGCCGACACGGTCGTAGCAGTCGGGCGCGGGATAAAGAAAGGCGAAAACATCCCGCTGATGCAGGAACTCGCCGACGCTCTCGATGCCGCTCTCGGCGCGTCGCGCGACGTAATTGACAGGGGCTGGATGAGTTACCCGCATCAGATAGGTTTGTCGGGAAAGACCGTTACGCCCAAGTTCTACCTCGGCGCGGGCGTCTCCGGCTCGATACAGCACCTGGCCGGTATGCAGACGTCCGAGACGATCGTAGCAATTAATACCGACCCTGACGCCCAGATTTTCAACGTCGCAGACTTCGGAATCGTCGGCGACCTGTTCGAAGTCGTTCCGGTACTGACGGAGCGAATCAGAAAAGAAAAAAGCAAGGGAAAGTAGCGGGTGCCATGCCTTCACGCGCAGCGTAGCGGAGCGTGTAGGCATGTTGTGACATAAACATGCCTACCCGCTAAAGCGTGAAGACATGGCACCCGGCTG
>DAOVFI010000009.1 GCA_030673005.1 Planctomycetales bacterium | reverse complement strand
TTCTATCTGGCCGCAACACGGGCGAACGAGGCGCTGACGGTAAGCTACCTGTTCTCCGACGCCTCGGAGGCGCCGAGCGTCTTCGTCGATGAACTTATCTCGGCGGCAGGGCGCGAAGGTCTGCCCGTTGCGCGCAAGCGTATCGGGCCGGGTCAGTTTGTCCCGCCGTACGAGGAAATCGCCTGTCCGGCCGACGCGTTCGGTGCCGCGATCCTCGCTGCGTTCGACGACCAGGTGGCACGGTCAAGGGAGGTCGAGGCCGTCAGGCCTCGACCTCCCTTGGCCGTGGTCCGGCGTGACCACGGCCAAGCCTCCGCTGCGCTCCGGCTTGACCGTGCCACCCAATCCGTGCATCCCACAGCTGCCGGATTGCTGGGATGGGTGGCGAAAAATCGCAGCCAAACACTCCGACGTGTGTCTTTCGGCCTGACGGCGGTGCATCGCCGCTGGGCGCGCGGACAGCCGGACGCATTCGACGGGCGGATAGACTCGCCGGACCTGCTGAAGATGCTGGCTGAACGGTTTCCGGACAAATGGATATTTTCCGCCTCCGAACTGAACATTTACGCCGCGTGCGGTTGGCAGTTCTTCGCACGGTACCTGCTGGGTCTGGTCCCACTGGTCGAGCCGGCGGCGCCCCTGACGCCGGCCGACCGCGGCGTCTTCTGCCACGCCGTCCTCTGGCGGGTGATGACGACACTGGCCCGGCGGACGGGCAGGCCGGTCAACCTTGCCGGGATTGAACCCGACGACCTCAACGCCGTCCTCGCTGAAGCCGTCGAGTATGAGCGAAAGCGCCTCGCCGACCGGGCAATTTATTCCCAACTGTGGGAAGCCCAGACAAGGCACTGGCAGCGCATCCTTGCTGATTATCTGACTGACCAGCGGGACGAGTCCGCCGAAAAAGACGCCCGCTCGCTGTACTTCGAACTGGGTTTCGGACTTGGTGGTCATCCCGGCGACGCAATAGACAGCGCCAGCCGCGTCGAACCCGTCGAAATTTCCGCTGGTCAATACACGATCCGCCTTCGCGGAAAGATCGACCGTGTGGACGAGATAGACGCCGCCGGCGCTCCGGCGCTGCTGGCGGTGGATTACAAGACCGGCAGAATCCCCGCCGGAAAGGAAATACTCGAGGGGCTTGACCTGCAACTGTCGCTGTACGCCGCTGCGCTGGGGGCGATGTTCGAGACACAATGCGCCGGTGGTGCATATCACGACCTGCGCGATCGGAAACATCGCTACTTCGCCACCTTTAAGATGCCGCGAGTTCGCGGCGGGGACCGGCTGGATTACAACGAGGCCTTTGCCGCGGCGATGGAGACGGTCGGTCGGCACGTCCAGTCAATGCGCGAGGGTGGATTCGACGCCCTGCCCGCTCGTCAGTGCCCGCCGTGGTGCCCGTACCGTCAGATTTGCCACTATTGGCCGCAGCGTGCAAGGCGGAAGGAGGGCGGCGATGAGTGAACTGCCCAAACTGACAGATCGCCAGCGTGAGGCCGCCGTCGAACGGGTCGGCGAGAGTATCGTCCTGACCAGCGGCGCCGGTTGCGGTAAAACACTCGTTCTTGCCAGGCGCTTCACGGAACTGATTATGCAGGCCGCCGCCGACGGCAGTATTAAAAACCCCTTCGACCGCTTCGTAGCGCTGACTTTCACGGACAAGGCAGCGGCGGAAATGGCCCGCCGGGTCCGGACCGTCCTTCTGGAGCGGTTACGCCTCAGCCGCGATCCTGATGAGCGCCGGACTCTGGCCGACTGGATTACCGAACTGCCCGCCGCCCGAATCTGCACCATTCACAGTTTTTGCGCCTCGCTGCTGCGACGTCACGCCGTCGAGGCCGGTGTCGATCCGGGCTTCGCCGTCTGCGGCGACGAACTGCTAGCCGCCCAGATGCGGACGCGGGCGGTCGAAGACGCCGTCCTCGAAGCCGTCGAACAGGCTCAAGACGACGTGCTGGAACTGTCGGCGAGGACCGACCTTGGCCGTCTCGTCGGCGATGTCAAAACACTGCTTCAAAGGCGGGTTGCATGGCAGGATGAAGACTATGCCGATCCGGAAGCGACGCTCGGGCGCTGGCGGCAGCGGCAGGAAGATTCCCGCCGGTCCGAACTGGAGCGACTGGCCGGGAACGAAAAAGTACGCGACGAACTGGACTACCTGGCCGACTATCCCTGCGACGAACCGACCGATAAACTCCTGAACTATCGCGAAGAAAAACTCGCCGTAATCGCGCGCATACTGGATGAACCGGACTCGGTCCGACGCGAAGACATCGCGGCGCTGGCGGAGAAAGCAGGCAGCATCGGCAGCCAAAAGGCCTGGGGCGGGAAAGAGACGCTAGTTTCCTACCGCCGGGAACTGGTCGCTTTCGTCAAACAGTTCGCCGCCCTGGCGGATTACTTCGCGCCGATGGGCGACGCCGACGCCGAAGCGGCCGGATGCCTGGCCGCACTGACTAAACTGGCTCGCGACGCGAACGAACGCTACATGCGGGAAAAACGCGCCGCAGGTATGCTCGACTTCGACGACCTGATGGACCTGACCGCCCGGATGCTTCGCGACCGACCGCAGGTCCGCAAATCACTTCGCGACGGATTGAGCCAGATGCTCATCGACGAATGCCAGGACGTGGACGCCCACCAGATACGGATGCTGTGGGGCCTGCTGGTCGATGGGCAGGACCTGCCGGCAGGGAAGGTCGTCGTCATCGGCGACCCCAAACAGAGCATCTACCGCTTCCGCGGCGCACAGGCGGAGGTCTTCAGGAATTTATGCGGCCGCTTCGGCGATGCGCGGGTGGTGCTTGACGAATCGTTCCGCGCGCATCGCGCTGGCGTGTCGTTCGTTAACGACGTTTTCGCCCGGATGATGGGCGGCGACTACGAGCCGATAATCTCGTCGCGGACCGAACTGCCGGACGGTCCGAGCGTCGAGATACTCCTGGCCGAATGCGACGACCAAACCGATGCGGACGCCGCCGCCGACGCGCAGGCCGACCTTCTCGCGTGGCGGATACGACAAATGATCGACGGGCAGGAAAAACTTATCTTCGACCGCGAGGCCGGGAAATGGCGCCCCGTCCGCGCCGGAGACATCGCCGTCCTGTTCGCACGAATGACCAAGAGCCTCCGTTACGAGTACGCCCTGCAAAGGCAGTCCCTGCCGTACTACGTCGCCGGCGGCGTCGGCTTCTTCCGGCAGCAGGAAATCTACGACATACTGAACGCCCTTCGCGTCATAGACAATCCATTCGACGACATTGCCCTGTTCGGCCTGCTGCGAAGCGCGGTTATCGGCCTGGACGACAACGCCCTGCTGCACGTCGCAACCGCTCTGGAAACCTCGCCGCCTTATTTCGAAAGACTCACCGACCCGTCCGTCCTCGAAAGGTTGACCGAATCGCAGGCGGATCAACTCTGCTTCGCGCGGGAGTTGCTCGGACGCCTGCACCGCGCCAAGGATGCGCTCGGACCGGCGGCGATTATAGAGAAACTTCTGGACGAGACCGGATACCCCGCCGTCCTGCTGAGCCAGTTCCACGGACGGCGGAAACTGGGAAACGTCCTGCGACTGCTCGATGCCGCCAGGACGACACAGAAGACCGGAAAGATAACGCTGTCCGACTTCATCCGGCGATATAACGAATTGGTAATGGACCAGGCCCGCCACGAACAGGCCGCCGTCGTCGGCGAGACCGACGACGTCGTCCGCCTGATGACTATCCACAAGGCCAAGGGGCTGGAATTCCCCGTTGTCATCATCCCGGACCTTAATGCGGCCTTCGGCGGACCCAGGGATCGGATACTGTTCAATTCCGACTGGTCCGTTACCTACAAGCCGGCCGGTAACATGGAGGATAATAGCGAAGAATCCAGCCAACGTGATAAAAACGGGAATACGCCGCTGAGTTACCGCCTGAGCAAAGAGGCCGAAAAAAGGGCGCTGCGGGACGAGGATGTCCGCAAGTTGTACGTCGCCACCACACGACACCGGGACCACCTTATCTTTATCGGGGCCGACCGGCGGAACAAAGACGGGCGGTTCAGGGAAAAAGACTCTTACCTGTCCATGCTCGACGATTGTCTGGGAATCGCCGACGCCCTGGACTCAGACGGCGAGAAAATAGCATACGGCGATGGGTTTTCCGCCCGCGTGGCGCGGATAAAACCATCCAGCCCCGTAACTTGCCGGCGTTCGGAACCTGTGGGTCTGAAGATTATATCTGCCGGCGCCGACGCCCAGAAGGTGGCAGAGGCCCTTGCGGCTGTGGGTGAATCCGGTGAAGCGGCGGAGTTGAACCTGGTCGGATCGCTGACCGGGTCGGGTTCGGCAGCGCCTATCCCGACTACGACCCTGGTGGATTTCGACCACTGTCCGATGCTCTACCGCTGGCGCCACGAACTTCGCGTCCCGGCCCGTGGCACGGGCGGTGGCACGGGCGCCTGCCTGCCCTTCGGGTCTGAGCCTCATGGTCGAAGACCGGTAGGCAAGGTCCCGCCTGTGGACGGTGGGGGGCAAACTCGACTCAACGCCGCCACAGCAGGAACGATGTTCCACCGCTGTATGGAACTGGTCGATTTCGATGCTGTCGCCGGTGGCTCCGGCGCCTTTATCGCACAGGCCGGCGCAATCGTCGCTCGCGTAATCGCCGAGATGGAACTGACCGTCCCGCCCGAACCGATAGAGCGGGAACTCGCCGAAATGCTCAACCGCCTGGCCGGAACGGCGCTGATGAAACAACTGGCACAGGCCAAAAACCGCCTGACCGAACTGTCATTCGTCTGGCGCGCCGGAGAAAACATGGACATCACCGGCCAGATTGACCTGCTGTACCAGGATGCCGACGGCGCCTGGGGCGTGGTCGATTACAAATCCGACCGCATCGGACCCGACGAAGTCGAGGCCCGCGCGAAGCGTTACGAATTGCAGATGATGATCTATCTGTCCGCGGCGCGTAAGCACCTTGGCGAGTGCGTAACCGGCGCGACGGTCTATTTCCTCCGCCCCGGCCTGGAGCACCGTTTCGACGCCGATCCGGAAACCCTCGCCGCCGCCGAACGACGCCTGACTCACCTGGCGGAAGAACTGAACCGCTCCCGACTGACCGGACAATTCAACCGGATCGGCGACTCCGACCTGTCGGGATGCAAATCGTGTCCATACGCGAGCCTGTGTCTGAGTGATTAGAAGTCATCCCAAAACCTGCTTTGCCGGCGAAAGCGCGGGATTTTTTCGATCCGGCAAGGAGCGGAAACGACGTCGAATCAAGTCGATTCGTCGAGTTTCCGCGACGCTGCCGGGCGGAAAAAGACCCGCTTGCAGCCCAAATTGAGGTTTTGGGATGGCTTCTAGTAACTCATTCGACGTATGCGGCGAATATTCTGGTTTTTTCGGCGCCCCATGTTTTTTCAATGGTCAGGCGGACGGCCTGGGCTTTTTGGTCAATAGGGATGCGGATGAGCCGTTGGTAGTTGCCGCAGACCTTGCCGGCAGGCGACCATTGACCGGCAGCGAGGACCTCGACGCGGGCGTCCCTGAGAAGCGTTTCCGGCGGGGCGGTCAATTCGCCGTAATCGCCCCAGTGGCTCAACTGGATTTGCCGGTCCAGTGCGCTGTCGGCGATAATGGTCAATTGCTCGACGTTAACCGCGGCGGCGAATCGCATCTCCAGCGTATCGCCCGCCCTGCAACGCCAGGCGTGTTCGTCGTCGCCGACGGGCCGGTTTGTCCCGTCGCGGAGCGGTTTCGGATCGCCGGAAGAGACGGCCAGTTCCGCCTGCATGGTCGGCTCGCCGAATCGCTGTGGCACACCCGGCAGGTATGCGTCATCGACCAGCAGCGTCTGCTGCAATTCGTCGATGTGGGCGGAAACACCGGCTGGGTCTGTGCCCAGCCGCATAGCCATCGCCGCCGCAGTTCCCGCCGCCTGACCCATAACCGCAGCCGTTGCCATCACGCGCGTCGAAGACATCGCCATGTGCGTGCAGGCGGCGCACCTGCCGGCGAACATGAGGTTCTCCATGTCCCGCGCGACCAGAACGCCGTAGGGAATCCCGTAAGGTGAGGGCGATGGGCTGAATTTGGCAGGCTCCAGACCCACTTTCGCGCACCCGAAGCCCACCGGTGGATGCTCGTCCATAGGCCAGCCGCCGAAGGCGACGACGTCGTCGAATCGACCGCCGGAGGTGATGTCGTTCTGCGTCAGCATATGCCTGCCCGTGTACCGTCGCGATTCACGCTTGGCCGGGAGGAACTGCACCCACTCCAGCGCCCAGTTGTCGGCCCCGTGTTCGGCGCCGTAATCGCAGCGGTTTTTTATGTGGTCCCAGACGCCGAAGACCACCGCCAGCAGGTCGTCGCGTACCTTTTCGGCGTCGTGGATGCTGTGGTCCAGTCCGCCCAGTTCGATCCACCAGTACCCCAGCGACCACCACATGTGTTCGGCCAGTCCGCCGGGCAGGTCTTCGCAGCGGTCGTAGCGGTTTGCCCAGTCGGGCGGCTCGAACGGCCTGGGCGTGTCGTACTCGCGTGCGGCGAATGCCAGCGTCATTCCCATCGTGCCGTCGTCGGCTTTTTCCGGCGCGAACGACTCACCGTACTCGTCGCGCCCTTCCCGCCCCATACTGAAGGCCGCCCCGGTAAGCGGCGCGAGAACGCCGTCGCCGCTGGTATCGACAAACACCTTTGCCCGGACCGTCCGCCAGGTCTGCGTCGTCGTCTGCCAGCCGGTGACCGAGACGATTCTGTTCCCGTCGGTTTTCGCCTCGCAGCACGAGCAGTTGAGCATCAGCGAGAGGTTTTCCTGCCGGCGAGCGGCGTCGTAGAGGACCGTGTCCCAGACGCTGTAACTCCGCTGCGGGTTGTATCGGACGTTGGTCAGCCGGAGTTCTTCGAGGATTCCCGTCTCGCGGACGTTTGGGATCCTGTTGTGGCGGTCCGCCCCGCAGACGTGCACGCGGCACTCGCTCGAGGCGTTTCCACCGAGCATGGGTCTGTCGTGCATGAGAATAACCTTTGCGCCATGCCGCGCCGCCGCCAGCGCCGCCGCCAGACCCGCCATCCCGCCGCCGATTACGCATACGTCCGCTTCGTGTTCGGTACGTCTTGTCATTGTTTAATCCTCGTTCGTAACAGGCAGTCGGCATCAGAATGGGTGGCACGGTCAAGTCGGAGACTTGGCCGTGTTCGCTTGACCGTGCCACCCACAGTAACAGACCACCAGTTTATCCTTCGGAACCAGAAGACAGATTAGATATTAGTCATTTCAGTTTGCTACTCTTTTCGAATTCGTTCGATTCGCATAATCGCCGGCCAGAGACCGCTGATCTGTTCGCGGTCGTACATCTCGGCCGGGTATTTGTCGTTGAGCGGCTGGAGGCGGATATCCCCGCCCTTGGCGCTGTAAAAACGCTTGAAGGTCGTGGAGTTGTCGGCGTCGAAGCGGACGAAGCAGTCGTCGCCGCTGCGGACCTGCGCGTTGGGAGAAAATATCACCAGGTCGCCTTCGGAGTAGTTCGGCGCCATCGAGTCGCCCACGACGCGTGCGGCAAACGCCTGTACGTCGTGGACGTCGGGGCAGCGTACGTATTCGTCAGCCACCGACGGCGGATAGTCCAGGTCGGTGAAATGGTGCGGATAACCGGCGGAGACCTTGTTAATGACCGGAACGGCCCTTCCGGCGGACAGCATTCCCGGGACGCCGGACCGTGCAGATTTTAACCGGCGCGCCAAAGCCCGGGCGCTTCCGGCGACCTTTCCGCCCCTGCCGGACGACGAAAGCAACTGCTTCAGCACGCCGCGAAGCTTCTCGACCTCTGCCGCCAGAGATTCGTTCTCCTGACGCACGTCCGGCGGCGTCTTTATCAGATGCGCCATCTTCTGCAACTGACCGGCGGGGAAATCCAATACAACCTCCAGGCGCTCCAGAACGCCGTCCGAAGGCGGGTTCTTGATTTTCCCGGTCTCGATATTCGACAGATACGGCTTGGAAATGTCCGCCCTCGCGGAAACCTCGTCCTGCGTGAGCGGTATTTCCTCGCGCCGCGCGCGTATTATCTCGCCAAGACTCATAGTCAGTTCCTCCCGCATGCTTCACATTAGAATTAAACGCACCCGTTCACAAAATTTCCACTTTTATTTAAAATTTTATATGAAATTTATCTTGACAAATGTTAGATGTTCATCTAACATATAGATTGTGGAGCGAACCGAAGACACGCAGCGGGGGACTATGGGAGCGGAATACCGTGGGAGCGGAGTACCGAAATACCGCTCAATCCCTGCCTACCTGCCTGCCGGTAGGCAAGCCGGCAGGCAGGCGCAATCGTATAAGGAGTAGTCATGTCGTTGCCGTTGAAAGAGGGCATTATTCGGCATTGTGAGCTGCGTCTGCCGCGGGAAGAAAATTCCATAAAGGCGCGGGCGGACTTGCTCGAGCCGGTTGACAGGGAACTGATTATGTCGGTGATGGTTCTCGGTCAGTCGGTAAGGACGGTTGCGAGGATGACACGCATCAGTCCCTCCACGCTGCGTCGTCGGGTGCGGAGACTTCTCAGTCGGATAAGTTCGCCCGAGTTCATCGCCACCGCCCGGAGCCTGCACATGCTCAACGACACACAGTCAGCCGTCGCGAGGTATCACATTCTCCAGGGCAAGACCATGCGGGTAACGGCCCGGATTATGGGCATGCCATATTACAAGGTTCGCAAATCGCTCGCAGAGGTAGTCGGAATCGCCAAGGGGATGCGGAACATCAGCAGGATTTATCCCACGTCATAAATCAGGGGCAAAGAATCTGGGATCGGCAACCTGGGACATCTCGGTTAACGTCAATATCACCCGCCCGGAACTTGATAATCCGGCCTGTCCGACACGCGCTGAAAACTGCAAAGAAACCGCTGGTCGAGGCGCTGGCGACCATGGGCGCTATCCACCCCTTCTTCGAACTGGGCGGAATGTCGCCCTTCGGACGATTCGCCGGACAGAACCTCGAATACAACTACAACCTCGCTTGACCGTGCCACCCGACTGTCTGACAGTAAAAAAAGGAGCGTCTTTATGAGCGACATTGACCGATCATCGAAAAAATTTATACTCCCCCCAGCCCCTTCGGACCGGGACGGGCTTGGGCGGTGGGTCTGGAACGTGCTGGGGTTGCGAATTCCCTCCAGGGCGGTCTGTCCTTCGCACAATGCGCCGCTGGACTACCTGGCGGCGAGTTTCCTTCCCCCCGGTCCCGGCGCTATTGGCTTATCTAAGCCTCTCCGGACCGACCCTGCCGGAAAAAGCCAACCGGCCGACCTGCTGGTATGGGCGAACCGCGGGGGCGGAAAGACAATGCTCGCAGCCATTGCATCGTTGATGGACGCGCTTTACAAGAGACCGATCAGTATCCGCATAATCGGCGGCTCTTTCGACCAATCCGATCGACTTGCCGATCACCTGCGTGGATTCCTCTCGGGCGACCTGGCAGAGAAGGTTGAAGGAAAGATGACCCGCGAGCGAATAGTTCTTTCGGGCGGTGCGGACATCCGAATGCTCAGCCAGTCGCAGCGGGCGGTCCGCGGGCAACACGCACAGAAAATCCGCTGCGACGAGGTTGACCTGTTCGATACGAACATCTGGAAGGCCCTTCAGTTCACCACGCGCTCGAGCGACCGTGCACGCGGCGGGATCGAGGTCTTTTCAACGCTTCATTGCCCCGGCGGGCTGATGGAGCAACTGGTCAACCATGCCGGCGAAAACAACAGTTTCCGCATTTTCAAGTGGTGCCTGTGGGAGGTGATCGAACGCTGCGGACCGGAGCGAAGATGCGACGATTGCCCGCTGGCTGAAGATTGCGAGGGAAAGGCAAGGACCGCCGACGGATTCTTCAGGATAGACGACGCCATTTCGATAAAGGCCCGCTCGAGCAGGAGCATGTGGGAGGCGGAGATGCTCTGCCTCGGCGCCAGGCGCGACCGTCTGGTCTTCGCCGAGTTCGACCCGGACCTTCACGTCGCCGATCTGCGGTATTGTCCCGATTGGCCGATCTATCGCGCGATCGACTTCGGTTACAGCAGTCCTTTTGTGTGCCTGTGGGTCCAACTGTCTCCCGCCGGTATGGTGCACGTAATCGACGAGTATGCACTTAAAGAACAGCCCATACCGCATCACGCCGTCGAGATGCTTCGGCGATCGGCGGCGATTGTTGCCGGCAGAGAGCCGGAGGATTTAAGTAACAGCGGTAACAACAGCAGCACCCCGACCCCGCCGACGGGTAATGCCGCTCTTATTGGATCGGCAAGACCGATGATAACCTATGTTGACCCGGCGGGGAGTGCAAAGGAGGTCGGCAGCGGGGAGGCGTGCACGGATTTGCTGGCCGAGTACGGCATAAACTGCACCTGGCGGGCATCGACTATTAATGAAGGCCTGGAACTGATCCGGGCGGTGCTCGCCCCGGCGATGGGTCCGACCAGGCTTAAAATCAACCGGCGATGCAGGAAACTGATCGAGGCCTTTCAGAATTATCACTATCCCCCGCCCGGCTCGACCGCCCGTTCCGACAAACCCGTAAAGGACGGACCCGACCACTACATCGATGCCCTGCGATATTTCTTCGTCAACAGGGCCAGGCCCAGGATGTTTATCTTCAGAAAAGAATATTAGAGGTTACTTCAAGTTTTAAATGGACGCGGCACTCGATGTTGACTGTCGTACGGTGGATACATTATAATAAGGCGGCAGAACCGGCTACTGGTTTCTGCGAATGCGGGGGTCTGCGGCGGATTGTATTTTCGCGGACCTCCGGGCGTTTTCACTCATTGTGTTATCCCGCCTAAGGGCAGGTAAGTGAACTTGTACCTTGGTACGGCCTCCGCGTAAGCCGCAGGGGGTAACGTGCCTCTCGACGTCTGTGAAAGGCGCCGAACGACGGCGTATGGTTTCCGGACGCGCACGGGAGAAGTCATGGCCAGGAAAAAAGGACGATTAGGCGAAATACTTGTCGATTGGGGTGTGGTTACCACCGGCGGGGTGGAAGAGGCGCTTCAACATGCCCGGCGGGAAGGGGTCCGAATCGGAGAGGCGCTGGTTGCGCTGGGTCTGACCGATGAGGAAGACGTTACCAAGGCGCTGGCGGCGCAATATGACATGGAGTATGTCGATCTCGAACGCCAGGCCGTCGTACCGGAACTGCTGAGGGAAGTGCCCCCCGACATCATTCGCAGGCATCTGGTTCTCCCGATAGCCAAGAATGGTCACAGGCTCAAGGTCATTATCACCGACCCGCTCGACCTCGAGACGCTGGATTTGCTTCGGTTCCGCCTGAACGCCGAAATCGAATGCGCCCTTGCCTCAAGGACCAGGTTGCGAGACTTCATCGAGCGGTTCGTCCGATCGGACGTGAGCATAGACGAGGCGGTCCACCAGTTGGAAGACAGCGGCGCCGACGTAATGGTTGAGACAGAGGCCTCCGACGAGGATGATCCCGACGGCGCGCCGGTAATACGCCTGGTTACGATGCTTATCACCGAAGCGGTCAATCTGCGGGCAAGTGACATTCACATCGAACCGATGTCCAACCGCATTCGCGTCCGCTATCGCATCGACGGCATCTGCCGGGAGCGGGACAACATACCAAAGCGGATGCAGGGTCCGGTGATCAACCGTATCAAGATCATGTCCGGCGTCGATCTTGCCGAGAAGCGCCTCCCTACCGACGGGCGTATCACGATGGTAGTCGGCGAAGAAGACATCGACTTTCGTGTAAGTTTCATACCGGGCTATCACGGCGAAAGCGTCGTGCTACGTATTCTCAGGCCCGAAAGCGCCCGAATGGGTGTGGATATTCTTGGTTTCGAACCGGAAGACCACGCAAGGTTCGATCGCATCATCAAGCGCCCCAACGGGATATTTCTTGTTACAGGTCCGACAGGTTCGGGAAAGACAACCACGCTGTATGCGGCCTTGAATGAACTGAACCGCCCTGACCGGAAGATAATCACCGCTGAAGACCCTATCGAGTATAACTTCACCGGAATTAATCAGTGCCAGGTCAACGAGGTGACAGGACTGACATTCCCCAAAATTCTCCGTTCCATGCTGCGACAGGCGCCTAATATCATTCTGGTGGGCGAAATCCGCGATTTAGAGGTTGCTGAAGTGGCAATTCAGGCCGCTCTTACAGGACATTTGGTTTTCAGTACACTCCATACCAATGATGCGCCCAGTGCAATATCCCGTCTGATCGACATGGGGGTCAAACCGTTCCTGGTCGCCAGTTCCATCCAGGCGATATTGGCGCAGCGGCTGGTGCGTATTATATGCGAAGATTGTAAGGAGATAGACCCTAGCCCGGACCTGAAAGTCCTGCGGGCGCTGGGTTTCAGCGAAGATGAACTCAAGAGCGCAACTATATATCGCGGGGCGGGTTGCGCTGCCTGCGGGGGAAGCGGCTATAGAGGCAGATTAGGGATTTTCGAGTTGATGGAGGTAGGGCACGCCATTGCCGAACTGGCGATGAAACGCGCGCCGTTGAGCGAGATAAGACAGGAAGCGCGCGCTTCAGGCATGACAAGCCTGCTGGAGGACGGCAGAAAGAAGATCGTCAGGGGTATTACAAGCCCCGACGAACTGGTCAGAATCACACAGGTTTCTGAACTGGCGGTTGACTGACATCGGTTGGCAGAAAACTGTAACTCCTTTGGTTATACAAAGAAATGAAATCGCCCTGAATGTCGTCTCCGATATGGGAACTTTGTTGTCCGGGAAAGGCGAATAATTCAGTGCAGAAGGTAAGGAAAAGGGAAATCTATGGCTACCTTACACATTGACAGATTATTGGAGACCTGCATCAAGCGTGGCGCCAGCGACTTGCACCTGCACGTAGGTCGCGCCCCGACGCTTCGGCTTCATGGTCGTCTCCGGGCGCTGGAGACCAAGGTCCTGGAACCGGAGGATACGGTATCGTTGATGAAGGCCATTACGCCCGAACGCGCCCAGCAGGAACTTCAGGAGGAGGGCGGTACGGACTACGGTTTCGCTTTCGGCGACGAGGGGCGCTTCCGTGTCAGCGTCTTTCACCAGAGGGGCAACATCTCTTTATCGTTGAGGCTTATTCCCAATAAGTTGTTCACATTTGAGGAGATAGGGCTGCCGCAGATTGTCAAGAGCCTCTGTCGTCGCCCTCGAGGCATATTCCTGGTAACAGGCCCGACCGGGTCCGGTAAGACTACAACTATGGCGACGATGGTCGATTACGTCAATATTAACCTCGACAAGCACATCATCACGATCGAGGACCCAATCGAGTATTATCACCCTCACAAGAAATCGATGGTGAACCAGCGTGAGGTCGGCGTGGACGTGCCGAGTTTTTCCGAGGCGCTGCGCCGCGTTCTGCGGATGGACCCGGACGTGATCCTGGTCGGCGAGTTGCGTGACCTGGAGACGATGGAGGCGGCGCTTCAGGCGGCAGAGACCGGGCACCTCGTCTTCGGCACGCTGCACACCACCAGCGCACAGGGGACCGTAACGCGAATCTCCCAGCAGTTCCCGGTAAGCCAGCAGAACCAGATAAGGATACAGTTGGCCTCGTCGTTGATTGCGGTTCTCTGTCAGGCTCTGATCCCCCGTGTTGACGTTCGCGGGCGTATCGCCGCTTATGAATTCATGGTCGTTACCGGTGCGGTTTCCAACCTGATCCGCGAGAACAAGGTGTTCCGGATACCTTCGGCCATTCAGACGGGCAAGAAGTTCGGCATGCAACTGCTGGACGAGCACCTGTTCCGCCTGGTAGCCGAAGGCAAGATTTCCGCCGAGGAAGCCATAGACCATGCACAGAGTCCCGGCACGTTGCAGGAGAAGATCGAGGGATTCCAGAAGGGGCAGATCTCCATGCCCGAAGAACTCATCAACCCCGAAGAGAAGCAGGCAGAGGAGGTCTTCAGGAGTTAGACGATGGAAACGGAACTTGACACAAACATAGACGTTGCGTCGCTCCGAGCCAGACCTCTGGGAAGAGTGCTGGTGAAGATGGGCAAACTCACCCGCGTCCAGGTCCACGAGGCGCTTGCGATACAGAAGGAAAAAGGCGGTCCGATCGGGCAGATCCTGATCGACCTGGGTTACATTGACGAAAGGACGCTTACACTCTCGTTGGGCTTCCAGGCGGGGATGGAGTACGTTGATCTGGACAAGTTCGACGTGCCCGACGACGTCGTCAAGCAGATTCCCGCACAGATGGCCAATTCCAGCAAGATAGTCCCGCTGGAGTGCGATGAAAGCGGCAAGCATCTGACGGTGGCTTTGTGTTCGGCGGACAATTTCCGCGCAATCGACGATCTGCGGATGCTGCTGGGCTTCAACGTAACGGTCAGGATTGCCGACACCGAAAGCCTGGAGCGGGCCCTTCACAAGTACTACGACGTCGAGCCGGAATCCATCGGCGAAATCATCAACGAGATTGCCGGGGACGAGCAGTTGAGCGCCCTGGAGAATCGCGGCGAGAGCATCGACCTGGAAACCATCAGGGAAGCGGCCGATTCCAATCCGATCCGCCGACTGGTGAACATGGTGCTGCTCCAGGCGATACGCGACCGCGCCAGCGACGTCCACTTCGAGCCGTTCGAGGACGAATTCAAGATTCGCTACCGCATCGACGGGCTGCTGTATGAGATGATCCCCCCGCCCAAGTCGATCGCGCTGGCGATCGCCAGCCGGATCAAGGTCATGTCGGACCTGGACATCGCCGAGCGGCGCGTTCCCCAGGACGGAAGGATCGAACTGGTAGTCAACGGTCAGCCGGTGGACCTGCGTGTCAGCGTCCTTCCGACGATGTTCGGCGAGAGCGTCGTGCTGCGGGTTCTGGACCGCAGCCAGGTGGATCTGGACCTGGAACAGGTGGGCTTCCGCGAGGACGACCTGCGGATTTTCCGCCAGCTGGTGCACCGCCCCAACGGCATCTGCATCGTTACGGGTCCGACCGGATGCGGAAAGACCACCACGCTGTACTCGGTGCTGAACGAGTTGAACGAAGTCGCCGTAAAGATACTCACCACCGAAGACCCCGTCGAGTATGACATCGACGGACTGATCCAGGTGCAGGTCAATCCCGCCATAGGTCTGACCTTCGAGAGGTGCCTGAGGCACTTCCTTCGACAGGACCCGGACCTGATTCTGGTCGGCGAGATCCGCGACCTGGAGACCGGAGAAATCTCGATACAGTCGTCGCTGACCGGGCACATGGTCTTCACGACGCTTCACACCAACGACGCGCCGTCGGCCATTGCCCGCCTTCTTGACCTGGGGCTGGAGCCGTACCTGTTAACAGCAACGCTGGAAGGCGTGGTGGGCCAGCGACTGGTGCGGCGAATATGCCCGAGGTGCAAGGAGCAGTTCAGCCCGACCGCCGAGATGCTGTGGGAGTTGCAACTCCGCCCGGAAGACACGCAGGGCAGAGAATTCTATCGGGGGGCGGGTTGTGATTACTGTCGTGGCACCGGATACAGCGGACGGACGGGCATTTTTGAAATCATGCTCCTGGACGACGAGGTTCGCGATTTGATTAACAATCGAGCCAGCACCAACGCTATCCGCGAAGCGTCCCGCAGGCGCGGAATGAGGACGCTGCGGGAGAGCGGACTGCTGTCGATATACGACGGAATTACGACGATCGAGGAAGTTGTCGCACAGACGATATATGAGGAAGTCGATTGACCGGTTGGTGGCACAGGTTTTCAACCTGTGCGTAGCCCGGCAGTGGAGCAACACAGGTTACAAACCTGTGCCACCAATCGGGAGAAAGGATAACAGCGATGCCGACTTTTCAGTATGAAGCGATGAACAGCGTAGGTCAGGCCGTCAAGGGCGAGATCGAGGCCAACAGCAGCGAGGAGGCGGTCTCCAAGGTCCGCGGGATGGGGCATTTCCCCACGAAGATCAAGACCAGTTCAAAGCGCAAGAGCGGCGCCGCTGCCGCTGGTGCGGCGGCAGCTCCGACCGCCGCCGGGGCCAAACGCAAGAGGGTCGGGGCGGTCTCCAAGAAACTGCTGACACAGTTCACGCGCCAGCTCTCCACGCTCCAGGACGCCGGCCTGCCGCTGCTTCGCAGCATGAGGATCCTTGAGGAGCAGCAGAAGCCCGGCATGCTCCGCATAGCCATTCGCCAGGTAGCCGAAGACGTCGAAGGCGGCGCCACGCTTTCCGAAGCGATGGCAAAGCACCCCAAGGCCTTCGATAAACTCTACACCAACATGGTCGCCGCCGGTGAGGCCGGCGGCGTGCTGGATGTTGTCCTGCGACGACTGGCCGACTTCATGGAAGCCTCGCAGAAACTCAAACGAAGAGTAATCGGCGCGATGATCTATCCGGTAGTGGTCATTATCGCCGCCGTTGGGATCGTGATGGGGATAATGATTTACATTATTCCCAGGTTCAAGGACATCTTCGAGAGCTTCGGGGCGGGCGATTTGCCGGGCCCGACGCAGTTGCTCATGACCATCTCGGACTGGTTTTCGGACCAATACGGCTGGGCGATCATCCCCGCCATACCGGTAGGCATTTACGTCATTATCAAACTCCTGCAACAGTCCGAAGGCGGGCGGTATTTCGTCGATTCGGTGAAACTGAAAATCCCCGTGATAGGCAATATCCTGTCGAAGACGGCGGTGTCGCGCTTTACGCGGACGCTCGGGACGCTCCTGGCGGCCGGCGTGCCGATCCTGGAGGCCATCAACATCACACGCGAGACCAGCGGAAACGAGGTCTTCGGAAAGGCCCTGGGGCGCGTCCACGACGGTATCCGCGAGGGCGAGGACTTCGCGGCGCCGCTGCGCCAGGCAAGGATCGTCGAGCCGATGGTAGTCAACATGATTGACGTCGGAGAGGAGACCGGCGACCTGGACAAGATGCTCGCAAAGATCGCCGACACCTACGACGAAGAGGTCCAGACGCTGGTGGCGGCTATGGTCAGCCTGATGGAGCCGATAATGGTTATCACGCTGGGCGTGATAGTCGGGTTCATCGTCGTTGCGATCTTCATGCCGCTGCCGAAACTGATTTCGGACATGAAATAATAAATCCCGAAAGGTTGGTAGAAGATATGTTGAAATCTCTCGAAAGACACCGTACCGACGGACGTTCAGCCCGAAGGGATGCTGTCGGCGGCATTCACGGGCGACGCCTGTTCCCTGGGGACGCCCGCGCGGCGGCCTTTACACTTGTCGAGTTATTAGTGGTCGTCGCGATAATCGCGCTGTTGGTGGGGATACTGGTTCCGTCCGTCATGATGGCCATTAAACACGCCGCCGACGTCCGCACCCACGCCAGGGTCGTCGTACTGGCGGACGGGTGCAAAGCCTTTCACAACGCCAACGAGTACTATCCCGGTCAGGCCTCTCCCGGTGAACTGACCGGCAGCAGCGGGACTTACTCCGGAAGCCACTGGCTCGCCAAGTGCCTGTTCACCGACCCGAAAACCACTCCGCCGGATTATCCCCAGCCGCACTACGCACAGGTTAATCCCGCCGAAGACCTTTTCAACAGGTCGGGCGGTTATCACGCGATATGGGACAGAAACGACACCGGAAGGAACAAGATGGCGATCCTGTACTACCCGGCAAGGATGGGCGAGACCGGACTGGGACAATTCAAGGAAGCCGACAACAGCGCCTTCACCAGCGGGGTAACGTGGGAGACCCCGGACGGAATACCCAACGATTTCAGTCATTACATTCAGGACAGAAAACTCGGAAACGACAGCACGACGCCGCACGATGCCGGAGCCTTCCTGCTTATAGCGGCAGGCAAAGACCGGAAATACGGCACCGACGACGACATACACTACGGATGGTAAGTCAACGCCCCCACAAGGGGCAATGATTACACGCCTGCCTGCCGGCAGGCACGGATTACAGAATAATGAACATATTCAATCGACAATCCATTCCGGGTGGCGCGGTCAAGTCGGCCGGGTGGCACGGTCAAGCGAGATCGAGGCCTTTTGGCCTCGACCTTGCTTGGCCGTGTCGGGCGTTACCACGGCCGCAATCCGCCCTGGCACGGCAGGCGTGCCGTGGCCTGACGGCAATCCGCCCTGGCACGGCAGGCGTGCCGTGGCCTGACGGCAATCCGCAATCCGCCCTTCGACTTCGCTCAGGACAGGCAATCGCCCATGGTTTTTCGCTGGTCGAGATGATGGTGATTGTCGGGATAATCGTCCTGCTGATAGGGATACTTATGCCGGCCCTTAATAAGTATTACATGTCGAGCCTCGAGGCCAAGAGCCAGGCGATTATACACCTGATCGACGGCGCCTGCGGGCAATATCGCACCGATTTCGACGACTACCCGCCCAGCCGGGATAATACCAACCACAACGGGTGGTACGGCAGCGAACTGATCGTGCTTTTCCTGACGGGTTACGGTCCTGACCCGAACGGTAACGGCATTATGGACGGGACACTGGCCACCGATGACGGGCACGATAGTTACGGTTTTCGACTGATACCTCGCGGGAAGGTGTACAATTACGGCCTCGAAAAACTGGACACCGCCAGCACCTCCGGCAGCCGAACGGAATTCACCAATGTCTTCAACAACCGCATCCTGTATTACCGATACGACGGGACGAATTATATCTCGTCCCATAATACCGGCGGCCCGAGCAGCCTTGACAGCACCTATGCCAAAAACGCCGAGGGAACTTATTTCCGTCGCGATTATATGCTTATCTCCCAGGGACTGAACGAAGAATGGGACCCGCCGCACGATATCGACAGCGACGACATTACTAACTTCTTTGTTTCTGATTGAGAGACTTACAATGAGAAGGAAAACATCAAATTCGTTTGATTCTGAGGCCCTGGGCGGGCGCGGGAGAGGCTTCACGTTGGTGGAGATGCTCGTGGTTGTCCTCGTCATTGCCATTCTGGTGGGCATTGTAATCGGCGTGGCAAGGATCGTTACCCGGCGGGCGGCAGAGGAACAGACCAGGATCAACATGAGGGTGATCCACCTGGCGCTCGACGCCTTCCGGGAGACCGACAGCAGTGGAGACTATCCACCGTCGGAAGTCACCCAGGCGCCCGAGGAACGCTGCAACGCCCTGCTCGCCGCGCTGAAGGACAATCCCCTCGCCAGGGAGAAACTGATGGGGCTGTCCGACGAGGCGATCAAGAGCATCAACGAGAACGACTATTTAGTGGACGGCTTCGAAATCCCGATGGATTACAGTTCCGACGGCGGCGCCGGAAGCGGACCCGTACTGATCTCCGCCGGAGCCGACGGCGACTATACCACGGAAAACGACAACGTCCGCTCGGACGACCAATGATTATGGAACAGCGACCGAAAAGATTATGGTGGAACAGGTTTGCAACCTGTTCTTTGGGATTGTGGCAACCACAGGTTAAAAACCTGTGCCACCGACAACCACAGGTTAAAAGCCTGTGCCACCGGCCGGCCTTTACGCTTCCGGAATTGCTGACGGTCATCGCCATAATGGCGCTGGTGATGGCAATGGTGATGCCGAACATAATCGGGGTCTTTTCCGCCGGCGCCGACGCGCAGGGGCGAAACGTCATCGGCTCGCTGTTCGGCGCCGCACGGGGCCTGGCCGTCGAAAGCCAGTCGTACTCGATGGTGCACGTTCAGATAGGCATTGACGGAAGGTGCTGGGCGGTTATGATGAAATACGACACCGCATCGGGCAGTTTCGTACATGTGCCCGGATACCCGCCCCAGAAGATGCCCAGCGACATGGCCTT
>DAOVFI010000273.1 GCA_030673005.1 Planctomycetales bacterium | reverse complement strand
GAACGCCGGCGAACAGCATTTGTAGTACTACAACGCCACTTGTGTTTCTATTGTGTCGCCAGATCGTTGTGTAGTAACCAGTAGCCGGTAGCCAGTAGCCGGTAGCCGGTAGCCGGTCCTGGTCTGTGCTGCTGTTTACGGGCTACTAACTACGGGCTACCGGCTACTTTATAACGTACGCAAGCGGCGAACGTTGCCGGATGAGATTTGGGTTACAATTGCGACAAGACAATCAAGTGGCGTTGTAGTAGTAGTTGTAGAGATTCGCCGGATGCCCTTCCGGGACGCTTGGTAAATTTCCTTTGAAAATGATATGTCCGAATCACTTTTTTCCGATATGATGTATAGTTTCAGAATCTGCCGGAGCAGTTCGTTTCTTACAGGCGTAATTTTGCGTGTATTTTGACACTATTTGGAGATGAATATGGAAACTACGAAAATTCAACTGGACGAGAACGAAATGCCGCGACAGTGGTACAACCTGGCGGCCGACCTTCCGAACCTGCCGCCGCCGCCGCTGGGACCGGACGGGAAACCCGTTACACCCGATATGCTCGCGCCGGTGTTCCCGATGAGCCTGATCGAGCAGGAGGTTTCCACCGACCGGTGGATCGACATACCCGAGGAGATACTGGGTATTCTGTCGATGTGGCGTCCCAGTCCGCTTTACCGCGCCCGCCGGCTGGAAAAGGCGCTGGGCACGCCGGCGAAGATATATTACAAGAACGAAGGCGTCTCCCCGCCCGGCAGTCATAAGCCCAATACCGCCGTCGCCCAGGCCTGGTACAACAAGCAGTGCGGCATCGAACGCCTGACAACCGAGACCGGCGCCGGTCAATGGGGCAGCGCGCTGGCGTTCGCCTGTTCGCTGCTCGGGCTGGAGTGCAAGGTGTTCATGGTGCGGATCAGTTTCGATCAGAAGCCGTTCCGCAAGTTGATGATGTCAACCTGGGGCGCCAACTGCGTAGCCAGCCCGTCCGAGGAGACCCAGGTCGGCCGGGACATCCTCGCTAAAATGCCCGATACGCCCGGCTCGCTGGGCATCGCCATCAGCGAGGCGATCGAGCAGACCGTTACCGACAAGAGCGGCAAGACCCGCTACAGCCTCGGCAGCGTGCTGAACCACGTGATGATGCACCAGACGATCATCGGTCTGGAAGCGAAAAAGCAGCTGGAGAAGGCCGGCGAGAAGAAGGTCGATGTCGTAATCGGCTGCTGCGGGGGCGGGTCGAACTTCGCGGGTCTTTCATTCCCGTTCGTCTGCGACAAGATTAACGGCGCGGAGATCGACATTATCCCGGTCGAGCCGGAGAGCTGCCCGACGATGACCCGCGCGCCGTTCGTCTATGACCACGGCGACACGGCCAAGATGACGCCGCTGCTGGCGATGTACTCGCTGGGGCACAGTTTCGTCCCGCCGCCGATCCACGCCGGCGGCCTGCGATACCACGGCATGTCGCCGCTGATCAGCCAGTGCGTTGTCGAGGGCCTGATGAGGCCGAGGGCGTATCACCAGTTGAAGTGCTACGAATCGTCCGTCTTGTGGGCGCGCACCGAGGGCTTCATCTCCGCACCGGAAACCTCGCACGCTATCGCCGCAGTCATCGACGAGGCGAACAAGGCAAAAGAAGAAGGTAAAGAAAAGGTCATCCTCTTCAACTGGTCCGGGCACGGACTGATGGACCTGACCGGATACGACGCATACTTCCAGGGCAAACTCACCGATTACTCACTGCCACAGGAAGAGATGGACAAAGGCATCGAAGAACTCAAGGATATGCCGAAACCCGAAGTCCACAAGACAGGAAAGTGGTAACTATTGATTGTCAATTGCCAATTGCCGATTGCCAATTGAAAAAACAGATTCAATCGCAAACCGCTTGCGGTTTCGCCATCGCGCAGAAACGGCGAAATCGCAAGCGTTTTTTAATAACTTAATCTGACCAATTCCGTGGCACGGGCGGGACGCCCCTGCCACGAAACAATATCACTACAATTATCCTTTCCCCCACCTCATTTCAGCGTTAGCATATTAATCCTGTGGGTTGTTTTGCATTTCCAAAGCATCGGATCGGAACTACAAGACAGGGAGAATAAACCATGAAAGCGAAGACCGTAAAAGCCATTGCAGCGTTATCCGTTATTGCGTTTCTTGCAAGTGCATCCCCGGCAGCGCCGCCGATGGCGAAGAAGGTTCCCGCCGGAGCAATGGTATATATCGGCTGGGCCGGGCGGAGCCTGGCGTTCAACGGCTCGATGTTCGGGCAAATGCTGGACGAGCCGGGCGTCAAGGACCTGTTCGGGGCGATCAAGACCGCCGCGACTACTGCGATAACCGGCGCGAAAAAGCCGGATGAGTCGGACGAACGATTTATGTTCGAGAGCCTCTGGGCGATGGCGGCGATCGCCTGGGACAAGCCGATCGCCGGCGCGCTGTTCGATATAAAAATGCCGCCCAAACGGCCCGCCGGCGGACCGGCGGGCGGACCACGTGAACCCATGCCACACGCCGCCGTTATAATCGACCTGGCCAAGGACCGCGCCGCATTCGCGGGACACTTTCAGAAATTACTTACCGTCGGGGGTGATAAAGTCAAACTCTCCCAGGTTACCGTCGGCAACCTTTCCTATCACACCTTCACTACGCCCATAGGGCCTTTCTCGATGGGATTCAGCGGCAATATATTTTTTATCTCACTCGGAGACGGCGTGCAGACGAAAATCGCCGCTTCGGTGAACGGCAAAGGCAAGTCGCTCGCCGGCGAGGCGAAATTCACAGCCGCAATGAAGGAAGTCTGCGGCAAAAATGTGCAGATGGCTTATTACGTGGACTTGCCGCGCCTGCTGGCAGTCGCCGAGAAACTAACCTCGACGCAGCCGGCCAGGGAACCGGCGGAGCAGAGCATGTTCCGCCGGTTCGTCAAGGCGATGGGAATTGACGGCGTAACGGCCATTGCCGGTGCAAGCAATATCGTCGATCGCGGGTACTACGAGAAGTGCCGCATCTACAGCCCGGCGCCGCACCGGGGACTGCTGATGCTGGGGGCGGGCAAACCGCTGGCCGCTGACGCGCTGGCGGGAATACCGGCAGATGCAGACTTCGTCGCCGCCTTTAACCTTGACCCGTCCAGGGCCCTGGCCGAGGTAAAACGCATAGCCGCCTCAATCGATCCCAACGCCGGAAAACAGGTCGAAAGTATGCTCGCCCAGGCCGGCAAGACCATCGGCCTGGACATCGAAAAAGACATACTGGCGCACGTGGGCGACCAGTGGACGCTCGTCAGCGCGCCTTCGCTGGGCGGGACGATTACCGGAACGGCAATTATTGTCCAGTTGAAGGACGCCGCGAAGTTCTCCGCCTCACTCGCCAAATTCGAATCGCAATTCAGAAATATTATTATGGGCGAACGCGCCGACGACCCGAACATGCCACCCGAACGAAGAGCCTCTCGCCGCGACGGGCGTGGTCCCGCCATCCGCAAATACAAGTCCGGCGAAATTGAAATTCATTACGTATCCGTCTCCGGCAGCGATGAGATGCCGGTAGCGCCGGCGTGGGCGGTTCACAAGGGTAAATTGTACCTGGCGGCATTCCCGCAGGTAATTGCAGCGCTTGCAGGCGGCGTAAAGGAAAAGCCGCTCACCCAATCGGGCGCATTCGCCGCCTTTCGCAAGCGCGTCAGCCCCAACGCGTCGGGCCTTTCCTACGTTAACACGCCGTCGATTGTCAGGCGGCTATACGGCGCGGTCCTGGCGGGCGGGACGATTGCGACCAACGCATTAGGCAGGTTCGCACCGAGCATCCGCCCGGAACACCTTCCACCGCTGCCGAAGGTCGAGAAATACGTCTGGCCCGATATTTCCGCTGTCTCGTCCGACGCAAAGGGTATCACAATCGAATCCTACGGCTCAATGCCGGGAGGGGGGCTTTCCTCCGTCTTCTCGCCGTTTCAGCAGGGCCTCGCAGCCGGCGTACTCATGCCGTCGCTCGCCAGGGCCAAGAGCCAAGCCAAAAAAGTGAAGTCCATGACCAACTTGCACGCGATCGGAAGGGCCAACTTTATATACGCCAGCGATA
>DAOVFI010000684.1 GCA_030673005.1 Planctomycetales bacterium | reverse complement strand
GCATCGCATGAAGACGTTGTTGCCGGGCGTCGAGCCGCCGGAAAACAACCTGAAGAAAGACCGCCAGGCGGCTTCTGAAACTCGGCGGGAAGCTCGCCAGTGGCGTCCGGAAGCCTTGTTTCGCACCTGCCTCAGTTCGTTGACCACAAGCGAGAAGTTCGGTCCGATGATGGCCGCCGAAGCCGACTCGCGCGGTTTCTATCTTGCCGCGAAGCGGGCTTTCGTTAGCGATGGTTTGGCATACAACTGGACGATTCAGCAAACGCACTTTCCAACATTCACGCCGATTCTCGATTTCGTTCACGCGGTGGAACACGTCTACGCAGCAGCGCGCCAGATACGAAGCGACCAGGAAGAACTCTGGCGGCTTCATTTGCAGTGGACCAATACGTGTTGGCAAGGTCGTGTGGGGAAAGTGATCTCGCAGTTGCGTGCCGAACAGCAACGCATCGGCGAGCCGCCGCCGGACGCCGCCGAGAACGATCCTCGTAAAATCATCGCCGAGACGATCGGCTACTTCGAGAACAATGCGCAACGGATGAACTATCCGGCCTATCGTCGCGACGGCCTGCCGGTCACGTCGGCCCTGATGGAATCGTTCGTGAAAGAACTGAATCAGCGGGTGAAAGGGACGGAGAAATTCTGGAACGATGGAGCCAGCGGCGAAGCGATCCTGCAAGTTCGGTCGGCCGCGTTGTGCGACGACGACCGTCTGCAACGCCACTTGAGAAACCGCCCCGGCAACCCATTTCGCCCCAACGCCCGCCAGCGTTCACCCGCAGCCGCCAGTGCCGCCTAAAAAAGTCCGTTCCTGCACCCTCGCCGAGATGGGTGCAGGAACGGACTTCTTGCGGCTTTTTGGTTGGGTGGATTGAGGTCGGAGATTTTGGGTGCGGATGGTAGAATTGGTGACACTTTGGGCAATCTGGCGTTTTTAGAAAGGAATCTACCATGGGAAAGGACTCCCGAAACGAGATGGAAAAATCGATGCTGTCATCGCAAGCGCAGCAGAAGTTTGACGAATTGGTAGCCCTGCTGGCTGAGGAAAGGTATGGTCCCAGCGGACCGTCGCGAGATACGACGTTCGCTGAGATGGAACAGTTCGGCCATCAATCCGGCCGGATGGTAGGCCGCGCCATCGATGAGCATCTGGCCGCACAACAGGCCGACGAGCATTTTCAAGAGGGGTCTTGCCCGACGTGCGGGGCGTGCGGCGGATCGAGCGGAGCGCGGAAAACGCGTCCGCTACAAACAGT
>DAOVFI010000342.1 GCA_030673005.1 Planctomycetales bacterium | reverse complement strand
GGGCGCTCCGGCAGTTCCGGAAGCGTCCTGTCCTCGACATAGACGGGCATGCCAAAGTGCTCCTGGACTGTATGCGGGCGCGGTTGCGAGTTCATTGGTATCTCCTGAGGTCAAAGGTGGGCCTTACGGCCCAGCCTACTCCATCTCGCTGATGAGTTTGATGCTCTCGTTCACCAGGACGCCGGGCGCTTCGGGCGAGAAATGCGTCTCCTTGGCGTCCGGGTCGTTGACGGCGAAGCCGTGCGGCGACGGCAGATACCCCAGCGAAGGTCCGTTGGAATACGCCAGTGTAAACGTGCGTTTGAACGGCGAGGCGTCTTTTACCGCCAGGCCGATCTCGACGTAAGCCTCCATTGAGCCGACGCTGAAGATCAGCGTATCGCCGACGACTAACGCCTGAATCTCGTCACGGACGCTCCTGCCGTCTTCGGTCAGCGGCGGCAGGGCCAGCGGCGAATCGTCGGGGTCCTTCCGCGGCAGTTCGATCGTCCTGTTCGCCCCGGCCAGTCGCACCCATCGACTTACGTCGATGTGCGAAGCGATTTCCAGTACTTCGTCGGCGAATTTCTCGCCAAGGCGTTCCGCCTCCGGGACTGTCCTGCTGGTCCTGAAGGTATGCGTCCCGGTATCCCCGGCACAACCCTGGAAGAACAGCGCAACGGCGTCTGACTTCGACGAGCTCAGTCGAGCCGCGCCGAGGCGTTTTTCCACCTCCAGCGTGCCGATTCCGGCGTAATCGCCGCTGAGGACGTTGCAGTTATGGTCCAGGACGGACGGGTGGGCGGTGTAGCAGGCGACGACGGCGATGATATTGCGGTTGTCGTCCTCGATTCGGATTACGCCGCATTCGTTGTCCATGACGGCGTCGGGGTTCGGCTGTTTGGAACCCCAAAGTCCGCGTCCGTCTTCCGGCATTCGCCGGCTGGAGCCGACGCCGAAGATCATCTTCGAGCCGGCGCCGATGCGGGCGTCGGTCATGTTCGCCCATGCCCGCTCGACTGCTTCGACGGCGGGATCGGCGGTTACATCTCCGTCGCTGGAATGAGTGTGCGTTACGCCGACGAGGATATTCCGCGGCGGGATGCCGATGCGTTCGCCGATGCGGCTGCGAATCTCGTCCATTACCTCGAAACCGCCGTTGTTTCGGATCTTGTCCCAACTGATAAGGGCCATCTTCTCATCGCCGTTGTCCAGGACAACCGCCCTGACGTACACCCGGTCGTGCACGCCGACCGATGGGCGTTTATCGGCTCCCCGTTCCTCGTAGCCCTGGAGTGCGATCGGCCCGGAGGGTGTTACGTCAACGCGAGCGGCTCCGGCGCGGAGCCGCTTGCCGGAAGGAGCGCCTTCATCGTCAATCTGCGAGGCCCGCTCCGGCAATTCCGCAAGCGTGCGCGCTTCAATATAAGCAGGTATCCCGAACCGGTCCTCCACGGTATATTCACGCTTCTTAAATACAGCCATTTCTGTCTCCTTGAGGACGGGGACAGAAGACACCCGTCCCCATTTTATATCCCAAAAAAATACCGACGACGCAAACCGGCTACTAATAGAAGCCCGGTGCGCCGGGACTCCGCTTCGCTTCGTCCCGGCCTACAGTCGTAGGGTGCGGCAGGTTCTTTTCCCTACACACCCTACGAACTACGAACTTTCTAATGTCCGGTCGGTTAGACGAGTCGCCGAACATTCGTCCAATTGGAAATCGGACATTGCCAATTGTCTAATACTTTTCCCAGCGGACGATTTCCTTGATCTTCTTTCTCCGCAGGCCCTTGTCCTTTTTCTCTGCCGGATGGCCCAGTGAAATAATGGCGATAGGTTCAACCTCGTCCGGCAGGCTAATGGCTTTGACTGTGGCGTCGTCGTCGAAACTGCCGTTCCAGCAGGCGCCCAGGCCCAGTTCGTGCGCTGTCAGGAGTATGTTCTGGATGCCGGCTGACGCCTCCTGCATGGCGTACAGTTTTCTGTCTCTTTCGCTGACATCCGTCCAGTCGATACACACGACGATATTGACCGGGGCCGCCGGTACGTGCGGCTGGGCGCCGAGGGCGTGTTTGGTCTTCTCGTCCCGCACAACGACATATCGCCACCGCTCGTTCACCCGCGGCGCCCAGTAAGCGGCCTCGAGCATAGCGTCAATCTGCTCCCTGGTAACTTCCTGATCCGTATATTTCCGAATGCTTCGTCTTCGCTTTATCGCTTCCTGCAATTCCATTTCAGTTCTCCTTCATCCGGTTCAGAACGTCGGCTGCGGCTTCGAGAAGTTTCTCGCCCGCGCCGGGTGCCAGCCTTGCGGCGGCGGCCTCGTAACCGCCCTCGTCGTACTCTTCCTTCTTGACCAGATACATCCAGCAGCCGTTGGTCAAAGTCGCCAGCATCAGACGCTTCGTCCACGAGGACTTCTTGATATCCATGCCGATGGATACGTTCACCTCGTTGGGGAAACTCAGGATGACCACGTCGCCTATGGAAATGGCCTGGATTTCCAGCGGTACGTCGCCGCTCCGCCCCAGCCACTCCTGCTCGCCGTCCCACCTCCCGAAACTCATCGGAAAACCTATCGCGTCTATCTCGTCGTCGAGCCTCTTGGCGTCGCTGTATCTGCCCTCTGCCTTGGCCTGCGCCTGGATCTTCTTCTTTTCTTCAAGCAGTTTTTCGGATTCGGCGCGGGATGGGTAATCCCTCAAGGCCACCTGGACAGTTTCGTTTTCGACCTTCAGGATGGGGTCTTTGACGGTCTCGGCCTCGCGGATCGCCTGTGCGACGCCGGTGGCCAGAACGAATCCGACCCGCTGTGCCTCTTCAAATCCCCTGGCCGATGAACGGTAAGGGCGCGTGTCGGCGCCGGCGCCGTAGAGAAACAGGCACACGCCGCCCTGGTCTTCCTCCACAAGGTCCGCCATGAAGCCGGGAAAACCGGCCGAGATTAGTTTGGGCACCGGCGGGCTGCACGAGACGGCGTGGGTGGCGTAATCGGCCAAAACGGCTATGGTCTTTCCGTCCTTGTCGGTGAAACGGACAACGTCCAGGTCCGGGTCGATAGGCCCGTCAGGCAGGCCCAGCGGGGCGTGCTCTTCGGCATCTTCCGGCGCCATGCCCCAGTTGACGTACTGCTCCCTGATGCAGCGGGGCATGTCGGGCGTGTTACCGAAGTAGTAGTTATTCAGAGAACTTTCGACGTTGGTCATAGAAGCAACGCCTTCGGGGATATGTTTTCGGCGGTTGTAGGCCAGGCCGGTGATCGGCAC
>DAOVFI010000303.1 GCA_030673005.1 Planctomycetales bacterium | reverse complement strand
CATCAACGCCACTTATCTTGACAGCGGATTCGTCCCGACCGGCGGGGCCTACGGCATCGGTGAACTGACCGTTTCCGACGAGGCCGACATTGTTGTCGAAAATTCGGCCGGGCAGACGACTTACGAGGACGGCTCGCTGCTGATGGCTACCTCGCTGTCCGCCGACAACTCCGCCGGCGGAATGGCAAGCGGCATCTTCCTCGGCGGGGAACTGATTATCAAGAACAGCGCCGATGCGGATTTGCTGACTGGCGACCTTGTCAGCCTGGAACTGTGCGAAGTAATCGACGGCGCAGGCCTGCTGGCCGGGCAGGGATTGTTCGAGGTTACCGGCGGGTTGCTGGAGGAGGCGTTCTGTCTTCCGTTAGGCGAGATCGTCCAGATTACCTTCCGGATAGACCCTGCCGACATCGACGATTTTTCCGGCGCCTTCACCGGCGTCTCGAACATCACACTGACGCCCGTTCCCGAACCCGCCACGTTGAGCCTGCTGGCGATTGGGGCGGTGGCGTTGATTCGACGACGCAGAAAACAACTTGCCTTTTCGTGAGGATATGGAGGTTTTCATCTGGTGGCACAGGTTTTCAACCTGTGCCCCGGAAGCCCAGGCGCTCATGGGTTTTCGCCTGCTTATGCGGGCGTGGGCGCTGTCGAAACGGGCCGCTCAGTCTGTTTCATCAGCCATTGGTTCAGAATTGGAAGGCCGGGGGTGTTCCCTGGCCGGGGAAAGATGGAACAGAAAAGGAAAGGAGAGCAACGATGGAAACGAAGCAGTCAGCAAACGTAATGGGAATCCGCCTGTTTGTCCTTGTGATTGCAATGTCGGGAACGACAGCGGCCTGGGGGGCTTTGAACTTCGACGCCTGGCAGCATCCGACGAACATGCCGACTCCCAAAAGTCAGGCGGTGGCGGTAACCGATCCGGCTACGGGATTGATCTATCTGGCGGGCGGCTACAACGGATCCGATCCCTTCAGCACGGTTGACGTTTATAACCCTACGACGAATTCCTGGTCGTCCGCCGCTTCGTTGCAGACGCGTACTCGAGGTGCGGCAGGAGCGTACGCCAACGGGAAGATTTACGTCTTCGGCGGTTATGACAGCGATTATATAAATGTCGTCCAAATCTACAATATTTCGTCGAACTCGTGGACGCAAAGCAATTTCTCGCCGGGCAAATGGGAGTCGGCGGCAGCGGCGGCGAACGGGAAGATCTACGTTTTCGGCGGAGAACATGATGCCGCCACCAGAACCGTCGAATTCGATCCCGTAACCCTCACCTATTCATACAAAACGAACATGCCCAGCAAAAGGTTCGCTCACGAGGCGGGACTACTCGGCGACGACATCCATGTATTCGGCGGCTGCTCATACGACAGCCCTCGACAAGTCGCAAGGGTTGACAGTTACGATCCAGCATCGGATACCTGGACGACAGGATTGGCAAATATGCCCACGGCGAGATTCCACTTCGGCGGCGGCGTGTTTGCCGACCATTTCCTGACCGCGGGCGGCACGACCAACTACTACAACACGGAGCCTCCATATCTAAACGACTTTGAGATTTACGACCCGGCAACAGACAGTTGGGCGACAGGACCGTTTGTTCCGGAAGGCCTGCGCGAAGTCGCCGGAGCGGTTTCGGGAAACACCTTCTACGTCTTCGGCGGATTCGATTCATCAGGCGTCTCGCCGCAAGTCTATTCGATTGTTCCCGAACCAGCCACATTGAGCCTGCTGGCGGTCGGGCTTGTGGCGATTTTGCGGCGCAGGAAGAAATGAACTGTTTGAGAAAGAAGGCCGGTCGGAGCGGTTCCGACCGGCGGCGGTATGAAACAGTGGTAAGGACGACTTACCGGGGAAACCCAAAGGAGCAAAAGGAGAAGATTATGAACATGCGAAAAAAACAAATTGTGCTTTGTGCGTTTGTTGTAATGGTAACGTCCCTCGGGGCGATGGGCGCAGTTGCCTACTACGACGAGGCGACTTTCCTTGCGGCGGCGCCTTTTTCCCTCGACATGGAGAGTTTTGAGAACCTGCCGGTGGACAATGCCATCGATGCGCACACAAGCCTGACCCTTCCTGATTTCACGCTTGTGGCAGACGATTCGTTGCTCAGCGTGTGGAACTATACCCCCAGTTGGGGCGGCCACGCCACAGACGGTGTTCAGTACGTCCTGGCGGGTTCTACGGCTTACCAGTTGGACTTCAACCTGAACAGTTCAGTCAAGGCGTTCGGCCTCAACATCATTGACTGGGGCGATTGGGGCAGCGGAACACTGACGTTCAGCAACCACGGCGACGCCCAGTTCTCCATCGCCATAGCTCCGTTGCCGGACGACAACGAACTTTTCTTCGGCGCGATCAGCGAGCAGGAATTCGACCGCGTAACCATCAGCCATAACATCACCGGAGAGGCTTACTCGATTGACGAGGTGTACTACGGCATCCCCGAACCGGCGACGCTGAGCCTGCTGGCCGTCGGGGCGTTGGCGCTGATTCGACGCCGCAGGAAGTAGGGCCGGTGGCACGGTCAAGCAATGTCGAGGTCGTATGACCTTGACCTTGCTTGGCCGTGGTGCGGCGTCCTCACGGCCAAGCCTCCCTGCCTACCTGCCTGCCGGTAGGCAAGCCGGCAGGCAGGCGCTGCGCTCCGGCTTGACCGTGCCACCTATCTGTGCCGGCGGCGTGGTGGCATTCGCCCGGTTACCGGATCTTTTGTGCGGATTAAGCGAAGAAAAAAGCCGTTTTTTGTACACTGCATTTTCGGTATCTGTGGTATAATAAAGGGTAAGAGCCTTATGTACATGTTTCAGGAGGAGAGGGAAATGAGGGAGATGCTTTACCGTACGGTTTTGGTATGTCTGGTTGGATTGTCTGTTCTGATTTCCCCGCCCGCCCGGGCGGACGTTTTTGACTGGAGGGACATCGACGGGCGGGACTTCACTACGCCGGTGAAACATCAAGGCTCGTGCGGGTCCTGCTGGGCGTTCGGGGCCGTCGGCGCACTTGAAGCGAAACTCGAAATCACGCTGAACAACCCCGACCTGAACCCGGACCTCTCCGAGCAGCACCTTCTCTGCGACGGCACCTGCGGCGATTGCGACGGCGGTTTCGGGGCGTCGGCGGTAAGATTCTTCAGAAGGACCGGCGTCGTTACAGAGGCCGAACTGCCTTACTGCGAGAGTAACACCTCGCCGCTCTGGCCCCTCCAGCCTGGCTGGGAAGAGAGGGTCTGCAAAATTACAAGTAATGAAACCTACGTAAAGCCCTTCACTACGGATAACTTCAAGACATACCTCCATGATTACGGCCCGCTGGTTACGATGATTTTTGTCCCCACCGACTGGTACTGGCCCGAAGGTGTACCGCCGTCGGACGGGAGAGATACGGTGGCTTCGCACGTCGTGCTCATCGTGGGCTACCGGGACGACGTTGATCTGCCTTGCGGCGGTTACTGGATTATCAAGAACAGTTGGGGCGCCGAGTGGGGCGACAACGGATATGGATACGTTCTCTACAGCGACGTCGAACGCCACTGCCGTGTTCACGCCATCACCGGGGACGCCTACGGCGTCCCGGAGCCTGCGGCGATGCTGCTGCTGGCAATCGGCGCGTTGAGGCTCATGAAACGCAGGAGCCGGCAAA
>DAOVFI010000604.1 GCA_030673005.1 Planctomycetales bacterium | reverse complement strand
TCGGAGCGTTCCTGGTATTCGCGGGTATCGGAAGCAGGCTGAGCCGGCGCAAACGAACGGGCGACGCAAGCGTGATTCGCCGGGCGGGATTGGTTATTGTGGCAATATCTGTAATCTATATCCTGGTACTGACCGAATTGCTGGAGGCGACGCAGGACTGGCCGGTGTGGGCAAGGGCGATCCTGGCGGCAGGGGCGGTGGCGCCGCTGGGTGTCGCGATGGGGCACATGTTCCCGGCGGCGCTGCGGCGGATAAGCGCCGACCGGGCGGCGCTGGTTCCGTGGTGCTGGGCGATAAACGGATTCGCCAGTGTCGTCGCCACGGTCGCAGCGGCGCTGCTTGCAATGGAAATAGGATTTACCACCGTAGCGGCGCTGGGCGCGGCGGCGTACCTGGGCGCTGTCATCGTCGCCGTTCCTGAACAATTAAACGATACCCTGTTACACCATAATTGATGGGTGCCACCAGCCTACCGGCAGGTAGGTGTTCTCGCCCGTAACGACTCGTGCTACGTAGCGTGCTACTACGCAGAGTAGCAAGTGAAGGGCGTGAACACCTGCCTGTCGGCAGACAGGTGCCCACCCCCGAAAACGGGTGAGGGCATGGCACCCTTCGTATTTTGCCTTGATGGATTTTCAGAGAGGGTCTAATTGTGTGATTAGAATGAATCTTTCGTGTCCGGACAAAACGAGGAACGAGCGGACTTCTGACGGCGCGTTGCTGTGGCGCGCGCCGGCGAAGATAAACCTTACTCTGCGCGTTCTCGGTCGGCGCGACGACGGTTATCACGAACTCGATTCGATCGTCGCAAAGGTTACACTGTACGATGAATTGATATTCCGCCGACGCGAAGACGGAAGGGTTAATCTAACCTGTACCGGCCCGGACTGCGGGCCGGTCGAAGAGAACCTTGTGCTTCGGGCGGCGGAGTTGCTGCCTGAAAACGCAATCGGTGCGGATATCGAACTTACCAAGCGTATCCCTTCCGGCGCCGGTCTGGGCGGAGGCAGTAGCGACGCAGCCGCTGCGCTTACGGCGCTGAATCGCCTGTGGGAACTGAACCTTTCCAACGAACAATTGTCCAACCTGGGCGCATCAATCGGCTCAGACGTGCCGCTGTTCCTGAACGACGCTCCGGCAGTTAGAATCCGCGGACGGGGAGATATTATCGAACCGGTTCAAGTGCACACCTTCGCTGCACTGCTTTACCTGCCCGACCTTCACTGCCCGACGGTTGATGTCTATGCGGTGTATAAATCCACGAATTACACGAATTACACGAATTGTCTTAAAAAAAACGGCAATCGAAAATCCGCAATCGAAAATCTGCAATCCGCAATCCGCAATCCACAATTGGATAGTTATCCTTCCCGCTGGCGTGGGGAATTATTCAACGACCTTCAGGCTGCCGCTATGCAGGTTTGTCCGTCTTTAAGTGATATTATTTCCCTCCTGGCCGAGGCTACCGGACTTCCGGTGCATATTACCGGCAGCGGCAGCGCGATGTTCATTATCTGCGATAATGCGGACGAGGCGAAGTC
>DAOVFI010000246.1 GCA_030673005.1 Planctomycetales bacterium | reverse complement strand
CGTTACGCTCCTGCCGGCTGCCGACAGCGATTCGGCGAGGTATATCATCGGTCCGATACCCGTTCCGCCGCCGATAACGACGGCCGGCGACTTATTTTCGCGGATATCAAAACCGTTTCCAAGCGGGCCGAGCAGGTCAATTTCCGCGCCGGACTCCAAAGCCGCCAACCAGACTGTCCCTGCCCCGATTGCGCGATAGAGAATGTCCAGTTCTACCGACCCGTCGGGCGCGTCGCGCCGACCGGCCAGGCTGAAGGGCCTTCGCAGGAGCGGCACGCGCCCGGCGGTCTCCGGCTGCGTTATGTGCGGCATCCGACCTTCGGACCACTCCACGGCTGCTGGTAAGGACGATTCGCCGGACCCGCAACGGATGTTGATGAATTGCCCCGGTCGAGAGGGCGGGAAAGTATCCAGGGAAAATCGAAGCAGGTAATGCTCCGGGCAGAGCGGGCGATTTGACTCAACCCGGCCTTGGAAAATACCCCGCGCGCGCGGTTCGGAAAGAGGCTGCATATGGTCTGGCGACGACATCAACACCGTCCCGGTAGTTAGTAACATCCATGGGTGGCACTTCTCAAACGAAGTTTGGCCGTGTTTTCATCGCCCACGGCCAAGTCTCCGACTTGACCGTGCCACCCTTCGGATAACCTGTTATAAGAATACTAGAAGGCGCCGGCGCCGGCGTCAATGACGCGACGAACGTCGGATCAGGAAAAACTTGCAGTTACGCGACGGGACACTACAATATCCTCTGTGAGCGTTTTACCGGGCATTGGAGTTTATGGGAATTTTTACGGAGTTTTTTTTCCGGGATAGAGGCAATTAATGGACTCGACCTCCTCACAACCGATTGATCATCATGCCGAACCGGGGCGCCGGTCCAGTAAAAAACCCCGGCTTCACGAGTACTTTAGCGCAATGGTCAAGCAGGGCGCCAGCGACCTTCACCTCAAGGCCGATGCGACACCACGTCTGCGACTGGGTACGAAGATCGTTCGGGTCAAGAGCGATCCGCTCAGCGGCAAGGAAATTGCGGCGATGGTCGAGGAAATCCTCGACGAGAAACAGCGTGCGTTTTTCCACGAGATAGGCAGCATCGATGTGGCCGAAGAACTGGAAGGTTCCGACCGCTTCCGCATCAATATTTTCCGACAGCGCGGCAAGATCAGCATCGCCGTTCGCCGCGTATCGAGGTTGATACCGTCGTTTGAAGAACTGCACCTGCCGCCGCAAATGCGAAAGATCGCCGAGTACACCTCCGGCGTGGTGCTTGTGGCGGGAATTACCGGGTCCGGCAAATCCACCACCATCGCCGCGATGCTGGAGCATATCAACCAGACCCGCCCCTGCCACATTGTAACCATCGAAGACCCGATCGAATACCTCTATACCGACGCAAAGGCGCTGGTCAATCAGCGGGAAGTGGGTATCGACGTTCCGGATTTCGCAGCGGCGCTGAAGTATTTGATGCGCGAGGACCCCGACGTGGTGCTCATCGGCGAGATGCGCGATCGCGAGACGTTCGGCGCGGCGCTCCAGGCGGCAGAGACCGGACACCTGGTCTTCGGCACCGTGCACTCCTCCGGCGCCGCTCAGACGATCGGGCGGATTCTCGACCTGTTCCAGGCCGCCTCCCGCGACCTGGTCCGCCAGTCGCTGGGATTCAACCTGCAGGCGATTATCTGCCAGCGACTGCTGCCGTGCCTGGCCGAAGAAATCGACCGCGTCCCGGCAGTGGAAATCCTTATCAACAACCCCTCCGCAAGGCAGATGATTGAAGAAAAACGGGATGCGGAACTGGCTGATATAATCCGCTCCAGCGAACACGAAGGCATGAAGAGTTTTACCGGAAGCCTGCTGGAACTTATCGAGAAGGACTACGTGGACCCGAAGGTCGCATACGCCGCCGCCCCGAACCCGGACGAACTGAAGATGCTGCTGAAAGGGATCTCGTCCTCACGGGTGGGCCTGCGGGGAAGGTAAAATAATTGCGGATTGCGGATTGCCGTCAGGCCACGGCACGCCTGCCGTGCCAGGGCGGATTGCGGATTTTTTAATAATTCGTGTAACTCGTGTAATTCGTGGACTGATTGCCTGCCCTGTCTTCGACTCTGAGGCTCAGACTCGAAGGGAGCGAAGTCGAAGGGCGGATTACTGGCTACCCGCCTTCGCCATAAGGCTACGGCGTGGCAAGCCGGCTACTAAATATTACCGGATACAAAATATGAGCGACCTGAACAGTATAGCCATACTCGGGGCCGCTGCCGAAGCGGGCGGCTATTTTTCCATTTTCAAGATAGTCTTTACCATCGCGATAACGGTGCCTTGGTTGTGGACGGCGTCCTGGATAAACAAGGACGCTGTTCGGGTACACACCCATCAACTGCTGTGGAGCGGATTAATCCTCGCCGCCGGTGCAGTGTCGCTGCTTATCCTGTTTCTGCTTCCGTGGTACGCGGTGGGTTTGCTGGTTTATATTGCAATGACCTGTACGGTAGCGGGTGTGTACGTGGCCCATCGCAACAAGCGGGTGGTCCAGAGCGCCAAGGTCCTGACGTCCGAGCATCTCCGGTCGGTATTCGCCTCAGCGGCCAAGCCCAAGCAGATCGAGGCCGTCCAGCACATCAAGTTGTACGACAGTCGGGGCAGGGCCGTTTTCGCCCCACCCGTCGAGGAGCCGGAAAAACGCCAGGCCTATAATCTTGCGCAGAATTTCCTCAACGAGGTCATCCTGTTCCGCGCCAGCGAGGTCGATTTGACTCCCGCCGGCGCTCAGGTAGCGGTGCGTTACGTGGTCGATGGCGTGCTTCAGCAGCGCCCGACGGCGGACCGTAACGAAGCCGAGGCCGTTATCGACTACGTCAAAGGTCTGGCCGGAATAGACGTCGAGGAGAAGCGCCTCCCGCAGACCGGCAAGATCGGCGCTGAGGCCGGCGCTGTAACCATCGACATGGACGTAACAACCGCCGGAACCACCAGGGGCCAACGGCTGCAACTGCGGATCGTGCAGGAGGCGGCCAGGACGAACCTGGTGGAACTGGGCCTGCCGAAAGACCTGCTCGTTCGCATGGAGGAGTTGAACGACCGGACAGGACTGATAATCGTTTCCGGACAGAAGTCCAGCGGCGTAACCAGCACGCTCTACTCGCTGCTTCGGCGGCGCGACGCCTTCATCCACCAACTTGTGGCCATTGAACTGCGCGGCGGGGTGGACCTCGAAAATATCACACAGCAGCGCTGCAAGGATCCGGCGGATCTGGCGGCCAAACTGGCGTCGCTGCTGCGGCGCGACCCGGACGTGGTAATGGTGGATTCGTGCGGAACGGAGCAGACGGCCGATCTGATCTGCCAGGCCGCCGTCGAGAAGAGCCTGCTGCTGGGCTGCAACGCCGACAGCGCACTGACGGCGCTGGCGAAGTGGATCAAGGTCGCCGGCGACGCCGGTAAAGCCGTCGCGCCCCTCAAGGCCGTTACCTGCCAGTTGCTTTTGCGGAAACTGTGCCCGAAGTGCAGGGAAGCCTACAGGCCCCCGCGCGACATGCTCGCCAAGTTGAACCTGCCGGCAGAAAAAATCGAAAGGTTCTACCGTCCTCCCACCAAGCCCCTGACCGACGAGAAGGGAAACCCGGTTACCTGTCCTGTCTGCCGGGGCACCGGATACTACGGCCGGACCGGCGCGTTCGAACTGCTGGAAATGACCGACGAAATCCGCGACCTGGTAATCCAGGGCGCCTCGCTGGGACGAATCAAGGCCGCCTGCCGGAAAAACAAAATGCTCTACCTCCAGGAACAGGCGCTGCGAAAAGTAATCGAGGGCGCCACGAGCATTGACGAGGTTATCCGGGTGTGTAAGAAAAAACGGTAACAATTTCCAATTTTCAATTTCCAATTTTCAATTGAAAAGGCGTTCGGAGGCTTCTTTCGTCAATTGGAAATTGAAAATCGGCAATTGGCAATTGGTTGGAGTGTTTTTCGATGGTATTGATATTAGTAGTTACGCTTTTGATTCTCGGGATCGCCTTTTACCAGGCCGTCCAGGGCTGCTTCGGCGCGATAATAATGGCGGTACTGACGGTTTTATGCTCAGCCGTCGCGCTGAACTACTACGAGCCGCTGGGCGACATGCTGGCTGATAAGATGGGCGCATACGCCCATCCTTCGGCGCTGCTGGCGATGTTCGTAATACCGCTGCTGGCGCTGCGAATTCTCTTCGATAAGTTTATCCGGGGCAACGTGGTGCTGGGAATGTGGCCCGACCGCATCGGCGGGGGCGTATTCGGGCTTGTTACGGCGATGGTCCTGACCGGAATGTTCATGATCATCTTCCAGTTGCTTCCGATGCCGGCCTCGATCATCACTTATCAGCCCTACGACGAGATGCTTAATGAAAAGCACGGCGGTCCGCCGCG
>DAOVFI010000555.1 GCA_030673005.1 Planctomycetales bacterium | reverse complement strand
CGAAAACGCGCCTGATAGTTTCGGTTCGACAGAGGCGACCTTTCCGGCGTAGATTGCGCCGACCGAGCCGTTGAGGCTGAGCCAGTCGCCTTCGCGTAGCGTCTTTCCGCCGGCGGTGAGCGTCTTTTTTGCGTAGTTCATCACCACGTCGCCTGCGCCGGCGACGCAGCATTTTCCCATTCCGCGTGCGACGACGGCGGCGTGGCTGGTCATTCCGCCCCGGCTGGTGAGGATTCCACGGGCCGCGTCCATCCCGCCGATGTCTTCGGGCGAGGTCTCGATGCGGCAGAGGATCACCGGCTCGCCCATGTCGTTCTGTATCTCGGCCTCATGCGCGCTGAAGACGATTTTTCCGGTCGCTGCGCCGGGACTCGCCGGCAGGCCCTCGCCGATTTTCCTCGCTGATTTCTCGGCCTTCGGGTCGAACGTCGGGTGCAGCAATTGGTCGAGCGATTTCGGATCCACTCGCAGGACGGCCTCTTTCTCGGTTATCAGGCCTTCTTTCATCATATCGATAGCGATCTTGACGGCGGCGGCGGCGGTGCGTTTGCCGGATCGCGTCTGGAGCATGTACAACCGGCCTCGCTCGATGGTGAATTCGATGTCCTGGATGTCGAGGTAGTGTTTTTCCAGGCGGCTGCGGATGTCCATCAACTGCCGATACGATTTGCGGTCCACCTTGACCAGCGTGGCGATCGGATGCGGCGTGCGGATACCGGCGACGACGTCTTCGCCCTGTGCGTCCATCAGGTATTCGCCGTAGAATTTATTTTCGCCGGTGGCGGGGTTTCGCGTGAACGCGACGCCCGTGCCGCTGGTGTCGCCCATGTTTCCGAAGACCATCGTCTGGACGTTGACGGCGGTGCCTATCAGGCCGCGAATGTCGTTCAACTGGCGATACTTGACGGCGCGCGGGTTGTTCCACGAGCCGAAGACCGCGTCACATGAGGCGATTAACTGTTTGCGGGCGTCCTGCGGGAATTTTTTGCCGGCCTTTTTATAAACCTTCTTATACTCGGCGACGACCGCCTTGAGGCCCGCGACGTCCAGGTCGGTGTCGAGTTTTGCGCCGCGGCGGGTCTTGACGGTCTGGAGCGCGTGCTCGAAGTCGTGGTGTTCCATACCGAGCACCACGTCGCCGAACATCTGCATGAACCGGCGGTAGGCGTCGAGGACGAACCGTTCGTTTCCGGTCAGTTCTATCATGGCCTGGAGTGTCTGGTCGTTCAGGCCGAGGTTCAGGACGGTGTCCATCATTCCGGGCATGGAAACCGCCGCGCCGGACCGTACCGACACCAGCAGCGGATTAGACCCGCGCCCGAAGGTCTTGCCGGTGAGTTTTTCGAGTTTTTTGATATTGGCGTCGATCTGCCCGTCGAGTTCGGGCGGATATTTTCGTCCGAGTTTGTAGAATGCGTCGCAGGTTTCGGTGGTGATGGTGAATCCTGCCGGTACAGGCATCCCCAGTCGGCACATCTCCGCCATGTTCGCGCCCTTGCCGCCTAGCAGTTCCTTCATTGCCGCTTTGCCTTCGGTGCCTTTGCCGCCGAAGAAATACACGTATTTCACGCTCTTTTTAGCCATTTCAGATTTTCTCCCTAATGGTGGCACAGGTTTTCAACCTGTATCACGCTCAGCGCGGGTTACAAACCTGCGCAACTAACATGTCAACAATAACGAGCGGATGAATCTAATTTCCCCCGTCGTCTGTGTCAATGAATTTCGGGGGGGTCGTCCGGACCGGAGCGAAAAAGGCGG
>DAOVFI010000469.1 GCA_030673005.1 Planctomycetales bacterium | reverse complement strand
ACATGTTCATGCTCCTGCGCATTATTTACCGAGTAACTATTCACCCAATCGCAATGGACGCTTCAAGAAAAGAGCAAGTCAGGCACACAAAATGAAAAAACAATTCGTTTGTTGGAATTGTTTTTTCATTTTTCCGCTCCTAACGGGTGGCACGACGGGTGGCACGGTCAAGTCGGAGACTTGGCCGTGGTGGGCGCCATCACGGCCAAGCCTCACTGCGTTCGGCGTGTCCGTGCCACCCGGGCGGGTGAAGTATTTATCACTCCAAACAGCTGGAGTGACAAATACTATGTGTGCCTGACTTGCTCTTTTCTTCTGCATTGGGCTGAACTCTTACTTCTCCTTCAGCGCAGGCGGGATAAAACCGATATATCCGAGGGACCCTGCCTTGCAACCTCGCAACAAGCGGGGATAAATGATAAAATAACCTTATGTCAAACCGGATTTTCCTCCTCGGCGTATTAATTTGGACTGATTATGCCTGAAGAACCGACAAATAAACCTCCGCCGAAGCGACCCGGCCCGCCCGTCCGCGTCGGGCGGAACCTCATGTGGTGGGTGGTTATCGGCCTGATCGCGGTGGTGATGATGAGCTTCCTTCTGGACGGACTCGACCGCCGGGCGGAACTGGCGCCCGGGGAATTCTGGAAGTATGCCAGCAACGGGCAGATCAAGGAACTGCTGATCAAGACCGACAAGGTCGAGGGCGAGCTGGTCGCCGGTATCGAGGGCCGGGAGGCGAACGCGCCGAACAAGTTCTTCATGCCGGTGAATTTCAACACCGACCGCGAGTTCGTCAAGAAGTTTGAAGCAGCGATGAAGGAGGCGTCCGAGAAGGGCAAGGGCGTACAGACGGACTGGAAATTCGAGAAGGCGCCGGGCTGGTTTACGCGCGCGCTTCCCTACATAATCCTGTACGGCGGTCTGCTGCTGCTGATCTGGTTCTTCCTGTTCAGGCGGATCGGACAGGCCGGCGGCGGGGCGGGCTTCCTCGGACAGTTCGGACGAAGCAGGCATCGCCTTACCACCAAGGAACACACCAACGTTACCTTCAACGACGTAGCCGGCATCGACGAGGCCAAGGATGAGGTCGGCGAGATAATCGAGTTTCTCAAGAACCCGAAGAAGTTCAGCCGGCTGGGCGGGCGGATACCGCGCGGCGTCCTGCTGGTCGGCGAGCCGGGCTGCGGAAAGACGCTGCTGGCAAAGGCGATCGCCGGCGAGGCCGAGGTTCCGTTCTTCTCGATCTCCGGGTCCGATTTCGTCGAGATGTTCGTCGGCGTCGGGGCCTCGCGCGTCCGCGACCTGTTCCGCCAGGCGAAGGAATCGTCGCCGTGCATCATCTTCCTGGACGAGATCGACGCCGTCGGGCGCCGACGGGGGGCGGGATTTAACGGCGGCGGTCACGACGAACGCGAACAGACACTAAACGCCATCCTGGTCGAGATGGACGGGTTCGAGACCTCCGACCAGGTCATCGTCATCGCCGCGACCAACCGTATGGACGTGCTGGACCCGGCCCTGACTCGCCCGGGCAGGTTCGACCGACAGGTGCAGGTCCCACTGCCGGACATCAAGGGCCGATACGAGATACTGAAGATATACGCCGAAAAGGTCGAGTGCGGACCGGACGTTGATCTGAACCGCCTGGCGCGGGGAACGCCGATGTTCAGCGGTGCGGACTTAGCCGCCCTGATAAACGAGGCCGCCATCGCCGCAACGATGGCGAACAAGGACGCCGTCGAGCAGACGGACCTGGAAGAGGCCCGCGACAGGGTCCGCTGGGGCAGGGCACGAAAGAGCCGGGCGATCGACGAACGTGAAAAGGAAATGACCGCCTACCACGAGGCCGGCCACGCGCTGGTGCAGGTGCTCAATCCCGACGCCGACCCGCTCCATAAGGTCTCCATCATTCCACGCGGACAGATGGGTGGAGCGACCTTCACACTGCCCGAGAAGGACCGCTACATGTTCACCCGCCGATGGTGCGAGGCGTTCATCCGCGTCGCGGTCGCAGGACGCATCGCCGAAGAGATATTCTGCGGCGACATCGACAGCGGCGCCGCCGCCGACATCGCCCAGGCGACCGAACTTGCACGGAAGATGATCCTCGAATGGGGAATGAGCGAGAGGCTCAGTTTCGTCCGCTACACGCCGCACCCGCAGCGAAGTTCGATGATCGATCTGGGCGCG
>DAOVFI010000586.1 GCA_030673005.1 Planctomycetales bacterium | reverse complement strand
CACGTCATCGCCAATATCGGCAAGCCCACACTCGTCATCTCCCACAACAAGACGCTCGCGGCCCAGCTCTACGAGGAATTCAAGGAACTGTTTCCCGAAAACGCCGTGGAATACTTCGTCAGTTACTACGATTACTACCAGCCGGAGGCTTACATCCCGCAGCGCGACATTTACATCGAAAAAGACGCCTCGCGCAATGAAGACCTCGACCGTCTCCGCCTCTCGGCCACCACCAGCCTGATGAGCCGCCGGGACGTTATCGTCGTGGCGAGCGTCTCGTGCATCTTCGGCCTGGGCAGCCCGGAAAAGTACAAGGAAATGGTTGCAGCCGTCCGCGTCGGCGATTACATCGAGCGCGACGAACTGCTCCGCAAATTCGTCGATATGCAGTACGACCGCAACGATTTCGACTTCAAACGCGGCACGTTCAGGGTCCGCGGCGACACGGTCGAAATATATCCGGCCTACGAGCAATTCGCCTATCGGATAGAGATGTTCGGCGATTCGATCGAGGCCGTCCGCCTGATTCATCCGACAACCGGCGAGGCGCTAAGCAGTGTCGAATCGGCCTTTATTTTCCCGGCAGTCCATTACGTCGCACCGGCTGAAACGCTCGAAAGTGCAGCAGTAAACATAAAGGCCGAACTGGAGGCCCGGCTGATCGAACTGCGAAACGACGGCAAATTGCTCGAATCGCAGCGTCTGGCTGCCCGGACGCGGTACGACATCGAGATGATGGTGGAAGTCGGTTACTGCCCCGGCATCGAGAACTATTCCCGCCACCTGGATGGGCGCGCCCCTGGTGAGAAGCCTTACACGCTGATGGATTATTTCGGCAACGATTTCCTGCTGATTATCGACGAATCGCATGCGACGGTCCCGCAAATCCGCGCAATGTACAACGGCGATAAGGCGCGGAAGGAAGTCCTGGTCGAACACGGCTTCCGCCTGCCCTCGGCCATGGACAACCGCCCGCTGCGATTCGACGAACTGGAGCGGATATGGAAGCAGGTCGTATTCGTCTCGGCTACACCCGCCCCTTACGAACTGGACCTTTCCGGCGGGGAGGTCGTCGAGCAGGTCATCCGCCCGACCGGCCTGGTCGATCCGCCAATCGAGGTCCGACCCGCCGCCGACCAGGTAACCGACCTGCTGGAGGAGATCCGCAATCGCGTGGCCGCGAAGCAGCGAACGCTGATAACCACGCTGACAAAACGCCTTGCAGAAGACCTGTCGGCTTACATCAGCGACGAAGGATTCCGCTGCAAATACCTTCACAGCGAGATCGACACGCTGGAGCGGATCGACATCCTCCGCGACCTGCGCGAGGGGAAATTCGACGTTCTGGTGGGCGTGAACCTGCTGCGGGAAGGCCTGGACCTACCGGAGGTCTCGCTGGTGGCGATCCTCGACGCCGACAAGGAGGGCTTCCTGCGGAGCGAGACTTCCCTGGTCCAGACGATAGGACGGTGCGCCCGCAACGTTGATGCCCGGGTTTTCCTGTACGCCGATCGCGTTACCAATTCGATGCGCCGGGCGATGGTCGAGACCGGCCGGCGGCGCGAGGCGCAACTGGCCTACAACGCT
>DAOVFI010000157.1 GCA_030673005.1 Planctomycetales bacterium | reverse complement strand
GAGTTACTGATTACGTAGGCCATAATATTTACTCCTTACAATAAAAACAGACAGTCGAACCCATGATTCGCGCCTTGTATATATCATTTCTTCTTGCCGGGGCAAGGAATTTTAACGGCGAGGTAAAGGAAGTCCACGAATTGCACGCCTGCCCGCCGTAGTCCCTTGGGGACGAAGGCGGGCAATTCGTGGATTTCTTCGCGGTAACGGCATCATGACTTCCAGAACCGCCACCACGGTTTTTTTTGCTTTTCGCCTGTGTCGTGGGATATCTTCCTTGCCATTATTCGCAGGTCGGGTAGTTTGCTTCGCAGGTCCCGCAGGCGCTGGCGGGCGAATTTTTCGGGGTGTTCGGCGAATGTCCGGCGTGAGGCTTCCACGAAGAATGCCGATTTCGGCGGAAGTTCGTCGTCTTCGGTGTAGAATTTCAGCGCTTCCTCGATGCACTGAGCGGCCTGGAAACCGAGCCGGCGGGACTCGGCGCCTTTTGCGGCGGCGGCCTGCTCGACCAGCAGATAAAACAGGCTCAACCATTGGCCCAGATCGATGATCTCACTGGGCGAAGGCGTGGGATTGACCAGATCGACAGAGGCCCCTTCCAGAGTCTCATACTGCTCTGCTTCGACGTCTTCGGAAGATTCGGCGGACTCGAATACGAATTCCTTTTTGTTTCCGCAGTGCAGACACCGCGCCCGAAGCGTCCGGACGGGCAGGTCGGATTCATCGCCGTTCGACGAAGACGTCTCTTCGGTCGTTACCTCCCAAGGCCCGCCCGAGCAGTTCGGGCACGGCGTGACCGAAAGATACATGTGAGCCTCGATCCAACTATGTGCGTGAAGGGGTTGCATATTAGGCTCTGTCTGAATTGACGGATGTAATTCTAACGAGCCGCGACCGCATGCCATGCTGTAGCCTCAAAAGGAACCGCCCGAACATTGTTACATTCCCCTTTGCCGCTCGTTTGTCGTTCGTGTTCGTTTCAGCGCCTGCCTTCGGTGCGAGGCGGTAGTCGAGACTCACGCTCGCGTATAGGAGGTGCTTCTCTGGCTTCTGACGGTACGGCGCGTTTGTCGTGTGTTTCCGGTGTTGCCGCCGGTGTCGGTGTCGGCGCCGGTGTGGTTTCCGGCGGGGTTTCTTCTTCGGGAACAGTTGGCTCGGAAGGCTCTTCTTCTTCGACGGCGGACTCGGCGGCGAGCCTTGCCTCACGGGATAATTTCTTCTGGTCCTTCAGAAGGTTCTCGTCGGGACGGACGGTCAGTTTGCAGGTCGAGCCGTCGATATCCGCCTGGAACGTGCTTGTTTCGCCCGGCTGACCTGTCTTCTTCTCGCAGCCGGCGGTCAGGCTTATCGCCGTCGCAGCCAGAATCACTACTATTACTCGTTTCATTGTCATGCTCCTGATGAATCGGACCGGTTTGTCATTATCGCCTTTTGTCGAATATATCATACAGCAATCCATTTTAATTTCTCAATCCCAATAGTACGATTCATTTTATTAACCGTTTGTCCCGGGAAAGTTCATCCTCGTAAGCCTCCACCGGGAAACCGCGTTCCTGTCCGACCTGCCGGCCGCTCCTTCACGGAAAGCGGCTCGTAAGGTGATTTTCCCCATCATATCACGATTGACAATGAATTAAAACTGTCTCAGGAATCGCACGTCGTTTTCGAACAGGAGGCGGATGTCGGGGATGTTGTATTTTCGCATAACCATCCGTTCGATGCCGAAGCCGAAGGCGTAGCCGGTGTACTTTTCGGTGTCGTAGCCGACGGCTTCGAGGACGTTGGGATCGACCATCCCGCATCCGCCCAGTTCGATCCAGCCGGAACCTTTGCAGACGGGGCAGTCTTCGCGGTCACCCGGGCAGAGGTGGCAGGAGATGTCCACCTCGGCCGACGGTTCGGTGAACGGGAAGAAGTGTGGCCTGAAGCGCGTGGCGACGGTTGGTCCGAAATAGGCCTTGCAGAACTGGTCGAGGCAGGTCTTCAAATCGACCATGCTCACTCCCTCATCGACGTACAGGCCCTCAACCTGGTGGAACATGAAACTGTGTGTGGCATCGACGGTATCGGGGCGATAGACCCGCCCCGGGCTGATGATGCGGACCGGCGGGGCCTGCGACTCCATCACGCGAATCTGAACGTTGGATGTCTCGCTGCGGAGTATTACCGAATCGGTGATGTAGAAACTGTCCAGCGGGTCGCGGGCCGGATGTGCCGCGGGCATGTTCAGGGCGTCGAAGATGTGCCACTCGTCCTCGACCTCCGGTCCGTAGGCGACATTAAATCCCATCCTGCCGAAGATCTCGGCTATCTCCTCGATTGTCTGCGTGATAAGGTGCCTGTGTCCGATCGGCACAGGCGTGCCGGGGAGGGTCATATCGACGACTTGTTTTTTTCCGGGCCTGCCTTCGCCGACCTCTTCTTTACGCTGCTTGAAGGCGGCTGTCAGTTCCTGCTTGATTTCGTTGGCGCGTTTTCCAAAGGCGGGTTTATCAGCCGGCGGCAGGTCTTTGAGTTGCTGCATCAGCGCCTTGACTTCACCGTGCGAACCGAGATATAGAATACGCCATTGTTCGAGCGAGTCGGCCTGGAAGGCTTCTTGCAATTCCTTTAACGCCTGCTTACGGAATTCCTCAAGCCGGACAATGTGTTTCATCGTTCACTTGCCTGTATTGATAATGAAAGAACATTTTAGCCCACGGCGGAAGCCGTGGGGAAACCATGACCCTCGACGTATCAGCCCCGAAGGGGCGAAACGTCTTTCCTGCAAAGGCTTGTGCCGCCCTTTCAGGGCTGGAGGTAATAATGCATTGTTAACCCACGGCTTCCGCCGTGGGCTACCATGTTTCAGTCGCTTTTCTTAGTAGCGGTGGTTTTTTTCTTCGTTGTTTTTTTGACGACGGTTTTCTTTGTAGTTTTGGCGGATGCGGCTTTTTTCTTTAATGTCTTTTTTGCAGCGGTCTTTTTTGCGACGGTTTTTTCATCAGCCTTGGCGCCTGTCAATTCTTTCTTTGCAGCGGTTTTTTTCGTAGCGGTTTTTTTTACCGCCTTTGCCGGCGCTGCCTTTTCAGCGGCGGTTTTTTTTACTTCCTTTGCGGGTGTTTCTTCCGGCGCTGCCTTTTCAGCAGCCGGTTTCTTCTCCGCCTTTTTTGCCGGCGTTTTCTTTTCAGGTGTTTCCTTTTTCGCCTCGGGAGGCGCCGGGACCGGTTCGGGTTTTATGGGCGCCTCCGTCGCGGCGGGTTTTTTGGCGGTGGTTGCGGCGGCGACGATTTTGTCGAAGGCGTCCGGGTCGGAAATCGCAATGTCCGCCAGCGATTTGCGGTTGATTGATATACCGCTGGTAGAGAGGGCGTTTATGAATCTGCTGTAGGTCAGCCCGCGTTGTCGGCAGGCTGCCGAGATTCGCGTAATCCACAGTCGGCGGAAGTCGCGTTTTTTGAGTTTTCGCCCGATTGTGGCGTATTGACCGGCGCGGATGTAGGCTTCACGTGCGACGCGATAATGGCGGGAGGCTGCACCGATCTGGCCGCGGGTTGCCTTGAGGATTTTCTTGTGCTTGCGGCTGCGGGCCGCACCTTTCCTTACTCGTGGCATAACATACTCCTTTACTGACCGACGGACCCCGTACGGGAGTTCTATTTTACCCAATCGGCCTTACGGTAAGTTGTTAAGGTTCCGAATCCCAGGCTCTGTCTGAAAAGTCTCTTCGGGCTGCAAATTCCTATTTTTGTTTCTGGTCTGCGTCAGCGAAACAACGGAATATTCAACAACATGCCGTTATTTCGCTTCCTTGCCAGAAACAAAAATAGAAATTTTCGCTTCCAAACATACTTTTCAGACAGAGCCTAATATACAGGATTCATAAAATCACTGTTACAGGCCCAGGAGCCTTTTAGCGTGTTTCGCGAAGCCCTTTGAAAGCAGGCGGGCTTTCCGCAGGTTGCGGATCCGCTTGGGGCTTTTGGTCGATTTCAAGTGCCCGGCCATAGGGCGATGACGCTTGAGTTTACCTCTTGCGGTTATCTTGATCCGCTTGGACACTGCTTTATTTGTCTTCATTTTCGGCACGTTTATCACCTCACACAGGCCGGATATACTTTTCACCGGTAAAAACGAATCCGTATTCTAACAACCGGTCGGAAAGAGTAAAGCATTATTTTTCAGTTGTGTGAGAAAACATGCGGGACGTTTTTGGCGTCGCGCCCGCTCACCGGCGGCGCGCCCGGAAAAGGGCGTCATCGCCGGCAGGAATTCTTCAGCGGCGCCGGTTCGTCCCGCATCAATTTCCGCTTCCATCCGAATAAAACCGGCGGCGAAACGTCCGGATTTTCTGCACGTATTATTGAAGGTTTTACAATTGCTGATTGATTTGCCTGCCGTGGTATTGTTCAATTGGCAATTGGCAATCGGCAATACTACTCTGCGAAGCAGCGATTCGCTACGAAGCACGAGTTGGAAATTGAAATGTCCGAATATCAGGTACTGGCCCGCAAATATCGTTCCGCCGCCTTTGACGAGGTGGTCGGGCAGGAGCACGTCGCCACCACGCTGGTCAACGCGATAAAGACCGGGCGCGTAGCCCATGCGTTTCTGTTCACCGGCACTCGTGGGGTCGGCAAGACGACGATGGCGAGGATTCTCGCCAAGGCCCTGAACTGCCTGTCGTCCGATGGTCCGACGACGACGCCTTGCAACGAGTGCGAGGCGTGCGAGGCGATCGCACGCGGCGACGACATTGACATGGTCGAGATAGACGGGGCCTCCAATCGCGGCATCGACGAGATCCGCGACCTGCGGTCCAACGCGATCTACCGCCCGGCCCGCTGCCGATACAAAATCTACTACATCGACGAAGTCCACATGCTCACCACCCAGGCGTTCAACGCGCTGCTCAAGACGCTCGAAGAACCGCCCGGGCACGTGAAATTCATCTTCTCGACAACCGAGCCGGGTAAAATACCCGCGACGATCCTGTCGCGCTGCCAAAGGTTCGACTTCCGCGACATACCGACCGGGCGTATCGCCGGGCATCTTGAGTCGATATGCAAGTCCGAGGATGTCGAGGTTACCTCCGAAGCGATTTACCGGATCGCCCGTGCGGCGGCAGGCTCGATGCGCGACGGGCTGAGCCTGCTGGACCAGTTATTGGCCGCCGGGGCCGGGAAGGCGGCTCGACCAGGCTCGCCACAGGTCTGCGAAGACGACGTTATCACCATCCTGGGCGCGCCGAGCGACGAGCGGACGGCCTCTATAGTTACGGCAATCGCCGACGGTAACGCAGCCGCGGCGCTGGGATCGCTTGACGAACTGCTCCGGTCGGGCCTGACGCTGGAATCGGCGACAGCGGCGGTCGGCGAGATGTTCAGACAAATGATGCTTTCGTCGGCGTGCGGGGCCGACAGCCCGCTGATAGAACTGCCCGAATCGCAGAGGCAGACCGTAGCGGAACTGGCCGGGAAGTTCACGCTGCCGGCGCTGGTCCAGGCCGTCAGCATTACCCAGACGACCGGCAGGAACATCCGGGGCCTGTCGGCCGGAAGGGGACTGGTTGAAGCGATGCTGGTGCGACTGGCGTCGGCCGATAAATTCGTCGATGCGGCAAGCCTGATAGAAAGGCTCGAACGCCTCTCATCCGGCAGGGGGGCTTCGCCCGCACCGCCGTCGAGGCGACCTGCGCCCGCGACAGGGGCGCAAAAAAAAAAGCCGGTAGCAACCGCGCCCCGTAACCCTCCAACCGCCCAACAGACTCGTTCCGACGCGCCGCGACAGTCCACAGGCTCGGAATATGAAAAGGTTTCGACCGCTCCTGCGCTGGAGAATCCGTCCTGGACGGAGCAATACGTCCGCGGACAGTGGCCTGCGATAGTCTCGGTCCTGAACAGCAATCGTCAGGGACACGTTGCGGGTCTGCTGCGTCCGGCGAAGGTGCTGGGTCTGGATGGCGATACGCTCCGGCTGGGATACGATTCGGCCCATGAGCCGATTCGCCGGCGGTGCACCGATCGAATGAACGATGCGATAACCTCGGCTCTTGGCGGTCTCTTCAGCAGGGGCGCTGTCGTGTGCGAATACGTCCCGACC
>DAOVFI010000768.1 GCA_030673005.1 Planctomycetales bacterium | reverse complement strand
TATTATCGTCCGTTAATATCGTCTTTACACTTTTTTCCCCGCGGGGGGCCGGGGTCCCGTTTTTTGCTCCCACGTTTCCGACAAATTATTTTCGTCGGGGTCGCAAACACAGCGACCACGGCACCCGGCCTTGCGTCTGGTGGGATAGACTTTTTATTCCGGCCAATGGTCCCAGAATTTCTTTCTGCCTGCGAGGCTTACGCATTGTCCGACCTGCTCGCGAGTGGCGCCCTCGCTCAACATTTTCTCGACTTGCCTCCCGGCGCGGATGAATGAATGGACCTTCTCGACGGTCGGCTCGTTGCACATACCGTCGGCCACAATGGTAAATACGTAACTTGCCCCGTCGGCGGCGGCCTGGAATACGAAATCCGCCACTTCATCGGCGGTCAGGGGCGGATAATGGAAATTCCCCAGCCGCCAGCCGAAGGGAACACGGCACTCACGGCTGATTATTGCGGGATTTATCTTCGGAGAGATGGAAGGGTCGTAGTCGAACAAGTCGATCTCTTCGAGAAACGGCACTTGCTCGCTCTTGAGGTCCTCGACGTGTGCGGTCCGCTTTCCCGTCGTCAGGCCGTCGTAATACTGCCGCCAGTAAGGCAGGACGAACTCCGGCCACATCGCCGGGCCAAGCATACTGGCAATGTCGTCGCACATACCGGACCCGGCAGGAGAAATCCCCGGCTCGCCCATCACACTGCGGTGAAAGCGGGTGAACTCGATAATGCTATCGACGAGAAGTCGCAGGAATTCTTTGGTCAGGTCGGGATTATCGTAAGGGTCGTAGAAGAACTCGTCTCGCCGGATCGTATATGCGGTGGTTATCGGCCCTTCGGCGACGTACCAGAAACCCACGTCCTCATCGGCAAACGCCTGCCGGAGTTCCCGCCGGTAATCGAGGTAGAACGGGGCCATACCGGCGGCGGCGAAATCGACCGGTTTTTTGAGGATTTCGACGGCTTCGGGCAATGTTTCGCACAGGTGTCCGTGATTTACCTCGCCGTCGTCGGGGAAAATCAATT
>DAOVFI010000671.1 GCA_030673005.1 Planctomycetales bacterium | reverse complement strand
GACGTTGGCGAAGAAACTGGCCGATACTTGCAGATTTCGCATGTAGAGACGGCATATCCCCGCGCCGCTGTCCTGATCGACACGTATCTGCCCGGAGATCTCACCGGTGGCGTTGCAAAGATCGCAGACCCAGTACGGCATTGGAAGGTCGCCCGGGGCGGGAATGTCGGGAACTTTCGGCAGGCGTTGAAGTAGCTTCGTACAGGTCAGGTCGCCGAGTTGTTCCTGGCCGACGATAAGCCCGTTCGCTTTATATTCGGCCTCAAGAGAAAAACTGTCCCGCAACTGCGGGGCGAAGATGACCAGGTGGGCCGAAAGGTGCGCCCGTCCAAGGCAATGCACGCAGACGCGTGGGAACGCGCATCGGAATTCATCCCGGCAAAGATATTCGGATGGAAATTCAAAAAGCGCCCCTCGGCGCTCCAGCGAAACCACCCTCAATTGCCGTTTCCCGTCGGCGGCGTGATCTACAAGTTCCGCACCAATCGTACCGTCCCGCTCGAGACGCCGACCGTCGGGCATCGGCGCCAGCGTATCGGCAAGTTCATCTTCTTCATCCCTGTCCTGGTGTATCCAGCCGAAAATCGTATCTTCCGGAACAGGTATTTCCTGTGGTAGTTGAAAATTTCGCCGGCATAGCCCGCAGCGAACAAAGCAATCGCGGACATCGCCCGGCAGCGAAAGCAACCCGCCACAATTCGGACATTTCACACGTCTTGCCTGCATCGGTATCCTTCCTCAACAAAACAAACACCAACGGCGCGCCACTGCGCAGCAGACGCACCTATTAATGTAACAAACAGTGAAACAGTCCGCAAATCTCGTCCACGATTAAAAAAAAGCCTCCACCGAAATACCGATGGAAGGGTTTGCGAAAGAACCCTTTATTCTTAAGGTGGGCGGTTGCTTGCCGGCACATGTCCGGGCATAGACGATACCGCCCCGAATAGGGCTGTCGGTTCTTTCAATATCACCCTTCCTGTCGTGAACGGCAGAGGCAATATTATCACATCACAACCAGTATTATAACACGACTTTCGGAATTATAGGAGAAAGGTTTGGAAAAAAATCAGTCCACTCTCGCCACACCCACCGCGCATAATTACACAGGTAAATATATCAGACAGAGCCTAATCTAATAGATCGTTCAGGATAGGCTCTAATGCGGAAAGAACAGCCTGGCGGGAAGATCCTCAGGGGTCAGTTTCCGGCTCTCGGCGTGGCCGTCGAAAAAAACAATCGTCGTATTTCCGAAATGTCGCTGGTCGATGAAATTGATCATCCGCC
>DAOVFI010000517.1 GCA_030673005.1 Planctomycetales bacterium | reverse complement strand
CGCGGTGCAATATAAGGAGGAAAGCATGAAGGTCGAAAAGGCGGCGCCCAAGAAGGCAAAGAAGGATGACCTGTTTAAGACCGAGATCAATTTCGAGGAGGCAATCCGAGCAGTCAGCAGCGAAATGGATAAGAAGAACGCAGCCGAGGCGCGGATCAGCCTGCTGAAGGACGAAATCATGGAGGGGCTGAAGTCGATCAAGAAGACCTCCATCGAGATTTCCGTCGACGGCGCGCTCTGCAAAATCCGAATTGACCACACCGAGAAGCTGAACATCAAGAGAAACGAAACTTGATCCGTAGCGACTCAAGTTGCGGGGGCTCCTCAGCTGGAGCTCTCGCGGCGTGGGCCGATGTTTTTCGTACAGTAGGCATAGGAGGCCAGACATGCTGAAGCAAGAGAAGAAGAGGTTGGGGAAGGTCAAGGACCGGCTGATTCGTGAAACGAACAAGCTGGCCGAAATGGGCGGAGCTGATAAGATACACCGTCATCTGATCGAGGTGATCAACGAGCTCCAGGATCACATTAACACCACGGGGACGAGGGGAATGGGTTATGACGATTAAGGGAAAAACGATGGAGACGAAACGATTGACGCACTCATCGATGACATGCGCCAAGACGTGCCTGCGGAAGTACTACTTCCGGTACGTCCTGGGCGTGGTGAGACAGAGGGAGGAGACCCCGCGCAGGGTCGGAACGCTGTTCCACTTGGGCCTCGAACTCGGGAGGGTCCCGGACCGGCCGGACTATCCAGCGTGGTGCGTGGACGACGAAGACCAGTACAAGATGGATTGCGACTGGGCCATCGCCGCGGGGATGGTCGACGCGTACCTCAAATACTGGGAGGACGACGCCGCGGAGACGGTGCACGCCGAGCTGGAGTTCGACGTGCCGGTCGCCAACCCGGAGACGGGCGGCGTGACGCGGAAATTCCGCGCCGCCGGCAAGATCGACAAAATCATCGTCGCAGACGGCCGCAAGATGATCATGGAGCACAAGACGACGAGCGACTCGCTCGAGCCGGACGGCACGTACTGGCGCCGCCTGATGATGGACCAGCAGATAAGCCACTACATCAACGGCGCCCGGTCGCTCGGTCTCGGGATCGAGAACACGGTCGCGTACGACGTGACGCGCAGGCCCGGACAGCGCGCCAAGTCGGTGCCTATCCTTGACGGCGACGGAATAAAAATCATCGAGGATGAGAACGGCGAGCGCGTGATGAAGAAGAACGGCGATCCGCGCCAGTCGGGCGGGGAGGGCATGACGCTGAAGGCCCGGCCCGAGACGCCGAACGAGCTGCGCGCCAGGATCAGGGAAGCCATGCTCGCGGACCCGGAGCAGTATTTCTGTCGCCGCGAGATACCGCGGGTCGAGGCCGACCTCGAAGAGTACGCGCACGAACTATGGCAGCAGCAGAAATTGCTCACCGCGTGTCACAACGCGGGGTACTGGTTCAGAAACACGAGCGCGTGCGTCATGTTCAGGTCGCCGTGCGACTACTTTGAGATATGCTATCAGGGGCTCGCCGTGGAGAACGGCGTGCCCGAGGGATACGAGTTCAAAAGGCCGCATTCGGAGCTGACGGAAGGAGGCAAGAAGTAGCTCCGCAACCAACCAAAAACCATAAGGAGAAAAAGGATGACAACGAAGAAGGCATCGCCGCCGCCGCTCCCCGCCAAGAAGGGGAAGCCCGCGACGGCGTTCAGAAAGGCACAGAAACGGTTCGTCCCGCCGAAGATCGTGGTCGTCGGGGTCGAGGGCTGGGGCAAGACGTCTCTGGCCGCGAACATAGACGGCGTCGCGCTGATCATGCCGTCGACGGAGACGGGGTACCTGACTCTGCTCGGAGCGGGACGCGTTCCCGCGGTGGACCAGATCGTGACGAAGAGCTGGCGCGAGACGCTGGCCGCGGT
>DAOVFI010000789.1 GCA_030673005.1 Planctomycetales bacterium | reverse complement strand
TCTGGCATACCGGCCCTGCGGAAGCGTGCCGCTAAGACGCCCTGGAAAGAGATGAAGGCCGACGCAATCGCCTATATCAAAAGTCACACGTACAAGTACGGCCCGCTCGACACAAGCAAAAGAAGGTACATGAATGAAAGGTACAGGTTGATGGCGGGCATCGCCAGCGCCGGCGCCCTGGCCTACATCGTCGATCCCGCTAATAAGACATATTACAAGGATAAGATCGTAAAGGCGCTTTCCGACTGGGATAAACTCTTCGTGGCTGCTCGGGACTGGAGTGGATTCAACGGCCAGTACTGGTTGAACTTCGATTGGTGCTCGGCCTACGCCCATTCCGTCCTGGCCCTCGACGTCATTTGCAACGACCTTACGGCCTCCCAGCGCGCCGACCTGGAGGCGAAACTAGGCAGGGTCGCCGACTGGTACTACGCTCATCGTACTCCCGGAAATTATTCCCATTCCGCCTACGGTTACTGGGCGCTGTATAAGAACGACCGCAGGCGGATTGATTCTGCCAAAACCGGTTGGTGGCAGGGCGTAATGGATACGATGACTCCGTGTGGGGTTTATGATATAGGGCCGGGATACGCCCACGCCGGTGTCGGCGGCAGGCCCGTAAAGTGGGATTTCCAACATCTGCTTGGGTCTGCGGGTCAGAAAACCGAGTTCTATTCCAACCCCAGGTTTATCGGCTTTTACGAGTGGCTTTACGGGGCTTCCATATCTCCGGTCAGGAGGAGCGTTACATTTGGAGATTCGAATCCTTCCGGTATTCAAAGCCCGGGCATTACCACTTATTGTACATCTCGATTTTCGAAAAAGGCCGGCGCCAACGCCGCATGGTTCATAAACGGGCGGATTCCTCCGGGAAGGCTTATGTACTACGTCCTTGCCGAATGGCCGACTCCAAAGCCGGTCAAACCGCTCAGCTGCGTCTGGCCCGACGGCTGCGCTGCATTCTGGGAAGACAATCCCTCCGAGAAGTCGCTGATGGGCGC
>DAOVFI010000083.1 GCA_030673005.1 Planctomycetales bacterium | reverse complement strand
GGGCGTATTCGGGCTTGTTACGGCGATGGTCCTGACCGGAATGTTCATGATCATCTTCCAGTTGCTTCCGATGCCGGCCTCGATCATCACTTATCAGCCCTACGACGAGATGCTTAATGAAAAGCACGGCGGTCCGCCGCGATGGTCGGCGAAATTCACGCTGTCTCTGGCAAAGCACCTGTCGGCCGGTCCGCTCCGACCGATAGGTGAAGGCGGAAAAAAGTTCGGCCTGGTACACGACGACCTGCTGCTCGAAGCATTCTGTCAGCGGAACCGCCCGACGGGAGCGAAGGCTTCGGCCAAGACCGACGCGATCGAAGTGGACGGCGCCTATGTCGTGGAATTACCCGGTGATAAAAGACTCGGCAACTTCACGCGCGCCGAAAGAACACACCTTGAAAGGGGCATCAAGAAGATAGCCGAATCGACCCCGCGATACCCCAGGCCGCCGCTGCTGGAAAACGAGGAAACAAAGATTCTGATTGTGCGGGTGAAGGTGGACGAACTGGCCCGGAACGACAAGGACCACTGGTTCCGCCTGCCGGCGACGCAGTTCAGGCTGGTATGTAAATCAGGTCGAAGTTTCTATCCCGTCGGATACCTTACCTACACCGGCGTCTGGCAGGTCAATACGTTTGTTTCGGATACGGACCCGGACCTGGCCCGCATCGGCGACATCCTCGTTGCAAGGCAGTGGAAGAAGGAAGGCGGACCTCATAAACTCCCCGTCGATTGGGTCTATCGCATCCCGAAGAGCGAAAAAGTCCGGCAAATAATCTTCCGGCGTACGGCGAAGGTAACGGGCCTTTCGGTCGTCAAGGGTCTTCCGGGACATACCGGCACACTTGCAGCAAAGCCAGTCAACAAAAAGGTGAGCTTCGATCCGTCCGGCGGGAACCGGCAGATCTTCTCGGCAAAGTACATCGAACTGGATGCCCGGCTGCCCGGTAATATGAAGCCCTGCGACACCAAAGGCAGAGAGTTCGGACCCCTGAAGCGAATACAGATTGCCAACTACGCGCTGGAAGACGGACTGATAATCGGATCGGTGGATGCGGCCAACAAGTCCATTCCCGGAAAGGCGCAGCATGTCCATAATATGAAAGAGCCTGGAACCGCTTTCCTGCTGTTCCAGGTCCACTGCAAAGTGAATCGAGGTTTCGGGGATACCGGAATCCTGCATCGGATGAAGCCGGTTCTCGTACTCGACAAAGGTCAACCCATCCCGCACAGGGGCGCATGGCTCTTTTACGATTACGACTCGAAAAAGCATGTTTATTTTTACTACAAGGCTTCTTTGCAGAAGACCCGGCTTGACGCCGATTTCGTGAGGGCTTTCCAGACCAACGCCTCCCGCGCCGCGTCTTTCGGCCTCATTTTTGCGGTGCCGATATCGCAGGATCGAAGTATCGTGGGGTTAAGGTTCGGTGTCGGTCCGACGTACGAATTCGGCACTTCTTCCCCGCTTGTCTGCGGCAGGAAGTTGCGGAGTGGACGACGGCGACGATAGCGTACACGCGCCGCCTGCTTCGGATAAGCGATACCCCGATTTCGCGCCGATGCGCCGAAAAATGTCGGATGTGAAGGGCAACTCGAAGCCCAGCCATTCGACTCGTGCTTCGTAGCGAAGAGTCGCTACTTCGCAGAGTAGCAATGGCTGGGCTTTACGAGTGTTCCTGAACAAACAGGTGGTGGAAATACCTTTATCCACACTGTCTGCAGCGGATGCTTGACTTTCGCGCACCAGCGGCGATGCTGTGTAACCCGACAAGACCGGTAAGGTTCGAAGACCAATGACTAAAAAGTTTTACGTAACGACGCCTATTTATTACGTCAACGACGCGCCGCACATCGGTCACGCATATACGACGATCGCCGCCGACGTGCTGGCCAGATACCACCGCGCCGAGGGACGCGACGTGCACTTCCTGACCGGTACGGACGAACACGGAATCAAGATCGTCAAGGCCGCCGCAGAAAAAGGCATCTCGCCCCGCGAACTTGCCGACAAGGTCGTCGTGGGTTTTCGGGAACTCTGGGACGAACTGAACATCTCAAACGACGACTTCATCCGCACCTCGGATATCCGCCACGAGGCTCGCGTGCAGGAATTGATCCGCCGACTCGTCAAGCGCGACGAAATCTACCTCGGAAAATACGAAGGCTGGTACGACGAAGGACAGGAGGAATTCGTAACCGAATCCGTGGCCAGTGATAATGAATACAAGAGCGCTATTAACGGAAAAGACCTGGTGCGATACAGTGAACCGAGCTGGTTCTTCAGGCTGGGTAAATGGGCGCCGAAAATCATCGAACACATCGAAAGCAATCCTTCTTTCGTCCAGCCGGTTTCGCGGCGCAACGAGGTGCTCAGCAAACTTCGCCAGGGCGTGGACGATTTGAGCATTTCGCGCCAGAGCGCCAAACTCGGCGGCTGGGGCATTCCCATGCCAAACGATCCGGACCATTCCGTCTATGTCTGGATCGACGCGCTGAGTAACTATATCACCGCGCTGGGCATGCCGGAAATCGGCGATGAGTTCGACTCGAAAGCCGGCAAGTACTGGCCGGCCGACGTCCACCTGATCGGCAAGGACATCCTGTGGTTTCACGCGGTGTACTGGCCTTGCATGTTGATGACGCTGGATATTCCGCTTCCCGAATGCGTCTTTGCTCACGGCTGGTGGACCTGCGAGGGGCAGAAAATGTCCAAGAGTCTCGGCAATTTCATCTCTCGCGAGGTTATCGCCGAGCTTTGCCGGGAATATTCGCGAGATGCGTTCCGATATTTCGTACTGCGGGAAGTTTCCTTCGGCGCCGACGGCGATTTCTCCCGCGAGGCGTTCCGCCGGCGCTACAATACGGAACTGGCAAACGACGTGGGCAACCTGCTGAGCCGGACGGTCAAAATGATAGACCGGTATTTCGACGGCGCCGTTCCTGCGCCGCAGCAAACGGACCTTACCGGCGTAGAGGCCCAATTCCTCGCCGAACCGTTGAAACGCCTTCAGGACGAATCGGCCGGGGCCATCGCCGGATGCCGCTTCAGCAAATACGTCGGCGCCGTCCTTGAACTGGCCTCGGCGACGAACCGCTACATCGACGCTACCGAGCCGTTCAAACTCGCCAAAGACTCCTCGCAGCGCGAGCGTCTGGGGACGATTCTCTACGCCTGCGCCGAGGCGGTGCGAATCGTGCTGATTTACCTGGAACCGTTCATGCCGGAAAAGGTCGCCGACGGACTGGCGAGGTTGGGCCTGACCGGCGGCGATCCCGAGCCGTTGAGCCGGCGGGCCTGCTTCGGCCGGCTCGAACCGGGAACCAGAGTAGTCCAATCCGAACCGCTGTTCCCTCGAAAACAATGAGCGAAAAACCCGACACAAACTTTGAAGAAATTGTCCGCCGGGACGGACGCTACCCGCCGGAGGCGTTTGTTTTCCTCCGCGACGGTCTGAACCGCGCAGCCGGGCAGATACACGGCGAACAGGCCAAGGACGAAGGACCGCACCACGTTACCGGAAGGCAACTGTGCCGGGCGCTGCGCGACGAGGCCGTTGAACGCTGGGGACTGCTCGCCGGAACCGTCTTGGGACGATGGAATATCCGCGCGACAATCGACTTTGGAAATATGGTCTATCTTCTGATTGAAAATGACCTTATGCGAAAGACCGAAGAGGACAGCCTGGAAGATTTCCGCGACGTGTATGACTTCGACAAGGCCTTCGGGTCCGATGAGATATTCGAGGGTGATAACTGATTATGTCCGCCGGCGGGAAAAAGGGTAACGCACACACCGGCCAGGAGAAGGTGAAATATCCCGAACCCAGGGACGTCATCGACGGCGTGCCGGACCGCAGCGCCAAAGCCCGCCCGTGGAAATACGTCGCCCTGGCGCTTGTCTTCCTGGCGTGGATCTGCTTTCTCGTCTTCTGCGGAATTATCGGAACACTATAGGCCAAGGGGGGTTAAATGGAGGGAAATTTTCCAGAGAAAGTCTGTTCACAATTTTTGCCCTCATCGCTGAAGGAAGAGAAATGACCAAAACAAACCTTCTGATTAATTCTCTCGTATTGCTGCTCGGTGTTTTTCAAGTTCCAGCCGCTCCTCCGGTCGGTTGGAGGACGGACTGGACGGGCAAGTATCCGACTGCATCACCTCCCATTAAATGGTCGGCCAAGAGTAACATTGTCTGGAAGACGCCCATGCCCGGCTGGGGCAACGCCACGCCGGTAATAGTCGGCGACAGGCTCTTCGTCTGTTCCGAACCTTCCACTATTGTGTGCGCCAACCTAACCGATTAACCCGTCAGTCAAACGACGTCAGTTCATCGACAGACGGCTCCGGTGAGATGCTGAGGACCTGCGAACGTCGCCCGTTTCGGTCTTCGGCGTCAGGGCGCGTATGACGAAACTTTACGACGGCTTCGGCGGGCGATGCCGCCTCGATCTCCGCAGTAAGACGGTCTTTTTCCACGACGTAATGTACCCGATAACGCATCGTCTGCCCTCCGATGTCCTGAAAATAAGGTTCCGTAAAACAGGAACCGGATGTCTTCACCCATCCTATTCTTACCTTACGATTTACCTTTCGCCGGAACAAAAAAAAGAACGGTCGGAAAAAATAGAAGACGCACCTGCGAGCCGGTAGGGTGCGGAAGGTTTTGTTTCCTGCACACCGAAACCATCCATCCATTTTTCGCGTGCCTGCCTGCCGGCAGGTGCAGTATTCTCTTGTCGCTCCCGTTCGCGCGTTTCGGTGTGCAGGGAAAAGAACCTGCACACCCTACTGCTTTATCCTTGTCTGAAAAGACTTTGCAGGGATGCAGGGGATAAAAAATGAATGTTGAATAATGAACGGGGAATTTCGAATTACGAAGTCAAAAAAAGAACCTTTTCGCAAAATCTGTTCACTTCGACATTCGACACCTGCCTGCCGGCTGGCAGGTTCCTCGTTCAATATTCAAAATTCTCTTTTCCTTTGCATCCGTGTAAAATGCTTTTCACGCTTCTGTAAACGGATGAAGTGTTACGAAATATTTTTTCTTTATTTTATCCCCTGTACCTGCCTGCCGGTCTTCGACCCTGAGGCTCAGACCCGAAGGGCAGGCAGGTCCCCTGTATCCCTGCAAAATGCTTTTTGAACCTTTGCAAACGGCGGAACTGTTACGCCCTTTTTTCTTGTCAGGTTCGCCTGTTGGACCCATAATATCGTCAACGACACTTTCTCAGTACATAGACGAAAAGGATTTTCGCATGTCGGCAAAGATGGCGTGCCTGACCGGTAGGTCGGCTTATCAGTTAATCGAATCGGGCCAACTGGTCGGGAAGGAACTGCCCCGGCGCGAAACCCCGTTCGGGCAAAGCGAACCGATTTTCCTCATCGAGGGCGAACCCGCAGAGTTTTACCTGATGCCGCGGTATTCGCCCGGTCTGTCCCGGTCCGGGGCTTACGGGTGCAATTCGCGTGCGAACCTGTACGCCCTCAAAGACCTCGGCGTCCAGGTCGTACTGAACTGGTCGCTTGCCGGGGCGATTACCCATAATCTGAGCATCGGACAGATCGTCCTGCCCGACGACGTGATAGATTTCACACGTCGGCGTCCGGCGACCTTTTTCGACGGCTCCCGCCTGGGCGTCCTCCGTCAGTTTCCCGTCTTCTGCCCGACGCTGCGGCGATGTCTGGAAGATGTGCTCAAGCAAATGCGCCTTCCCTGCCGCAGTGGAGGCACGGTTGCGGTAACTGACGGGCCGCGTCTGGAGACGCCCGCGGAGGTGCGGATGCTGGCGGCCGTCGGCGCTGAACTGGTTACCCATTCGCTCACGCCGGAGGTGTTTCTTGCCAGGGAACTCCAGATGTGTTTCGCCGGCGCCTGTTACCTGGTCAATTACGCCGAGACGGGCAGCCGGCATCGCCCGTTTTCCACCGGCGAGTTGTTCAGGGAGCCGAAGCATGACCGGCATGACCAAAGGGGCGGTCTGGCGGTGGACTCGCTTGGCGAACTGCTCGGCCGATTGGCCGAAACCGTCGCGAAGACCGGGAGCGTATGCCAATGCGACCGGAGCATGGACGAGAATACCGCCGCCGAAGGCCTGGGAACCGACTGGCGCAAGTGGTTCCAGAATGACACCGGCTGCCAGTAGTTTGCCAATCACCAATTTATGGTGGCGCAGGTTTGTAACCTGTGCGGCTGACACAGGTTACAAACCTGTGCCACCAACAGATTTAAAGTTGACAGAGTAGTAGCGAAGGTCGTTCTGACTGCGAGCGGACCTTCGGCGCCACCATAGCGCCTCGGCCCAGACGAGCCGGTTCCAGGGGGCTTTGCCCCCAATCCCCTAACAGTTTATCGCATGCAAGGACACCGGCAGAGGCCAACAAGCAGGAGGACATTTCTATTTGGGTTTGACAAAGGCGTGCATTCACCGTTGCCCAGCGGTTTTTTTATGATATACTCAAAATATGTTGATTACCCCGGCAAACGCGTTGAATGCAAATGTGTTGATGCTGAACAAGCATTATGCTGCCATTCGCATCATCCCCGCTCGTCGTGCGTTCAGCCTGCTGTATCGCAACCTCGCCGAGGTCGTCAGTTTCGAGGACGATCAGTACCTCTCGTATGATTTTAATTCCTGGCGGGAGGTGAGCGAATTACGCGCCAAATATCAGCGCGACGACCACGAGTGGGTTCGCTGCGTGCGGTTCGAGATAGCCGTTCCCTGGATTATCCGGCTGTTGTTCTACGACCGTCTGCCGCGGCAGAACGTCAAATTCAATCGAAGAAACATCTACGCCCGTGACCGCAACCACTGCCAGTACTGCGGCCGGCGCTTTCCGACGCCCGAACTGAGCCTCGACCACATCATTCCACGCAGCATGGACGGAAAGGCCACGTGGGACAACGTCGTCTGCTGCTGCGTCGCCTGCAATATCCGCAAAGGCGGAAGGACGCCCCGTCAGGCAGGAATGAAACTTATCGCCACACCCGTCAAGCCCAGACGCTCGCCGGTAATCCGGCTGCGACTGACCGGAGATAAGTTCGCCTCGTGGAAACAATTCCTCGACGCCGCATACTGGAACGTCGAACTGAAAGAATGATTGGCAATTGCCAATTTCCAATTTTCAATTTCCAATTGGATGAATGTTCGGCGGCATCATCGAATCAATCGAAAATCAGACGAAAGGGTAATTTTTAATTGCCGATTGCCAATTGGATGAATGCTCAGAAAATCATCTGATCGATTGAAAATTGGCAATTATTTATGATTTACAATTAATCAAAGGTGCTTCCGGACATTAGTCTAATGTAACCGTTCAAGTGCTTTTGTTTTGTAACAGGCCCCCGCTTTAGCGGGGGTACACAATGGTCGTTTATAAAATCCCCTTTTTCTCTTTCCCGCCCCTTGGGGGCGGGAAAGAGAAAAAGGGGGTTGGGCGGATGGGCCTCGATCACCCCCGCTAAAGCGGGGGCCTGCTACAAAGCATTGAAAGGAGATTCCAAAGTGGCAGCCTGAACGGTTACAGTCCAATTGGAAATTGGAAATTGGAAATTATTTCTTCAGTTTCATTCCGTTGGCCTTGGGCGTGAAGTCGTCTTCGGTCAGGCCTACGTTGAATTTCACGTTACTGTAGGTATATCGGCATGTTTTCTGGTTGTTCCAGTCTTCGGCTTCCAGGCCTATGGGGACGAGATGATCGACGTCCAGGTACCAGACGGTCGTTTTGGCGGGGTAGTCTTTTCTCGGCGGCAGGACGCGTTTGAGGATCATAACCTTGCGCGCCTTGGTTCGGTAGCCTTCAAAGGTGAACTTACCTTCGCCCCGACTTTGGGCAAGTTCATAAACATCCAGCAGGCTTTTCATCAGTCGTTTGAAGCCGAAGAGCGTAACCGGTTTGCGAGTATTGGCCATAACGTCGGGGCCGTCGGGCGCCCGGCTGACCGTGCCGAACACGGTGCCCAGAAATCCTTTGGGCTGCACCAGCATCTGCCCGTTGTATTTGCCCTCGACGTACAGCACCCGGTCGCCGGCCGGGGGGTTCTTTACCCAGTGCATCGCCACCGAAAAAGGCTTTTCGAGAAACTTGACGCTGATTTCCTGCTCGTTGCGGAACTTGCCGTTAACTCGCTCATGTTTGGTGAACGTGCATGTGTAGTCCCGGAAGTTGTTTTGATAATTCTTCAGGGCCTTGCGCAGGAGTGCGACGTGGTCGGTCTTTGCAAGATTCTCTAATTCTTTGACGCTCTGTGGCGAGGTTTCTCCCACAGATTTACCGGAGATAGACGTTACCGTCATATCGCTGCGAAAGGCCTCCGACTGGGAGGTGCACTGGATACAGAACATCGCTGCCAGCAGCAGTCCGACCGCCAGCCGGACGCGTCTATTTGTCAAGCGAACAGATAGTCTCGATGGCATAGTTTCAAGCATCTCCAAAAGGCCGGCCCGCCCTGAAGCGCTCGTAGCAGCGCGGATTCCGACGCATTATCCAACTCCATCCCGATATAAAGTCTGCATCGGCTTAAGTCAGCCACGAACTTGAATATTCCAATCCGGCCTATTCCTCACAAAAAAGCACTCCTCCAGGCCGGTCATCCGGTGAAAAAACCACCAGCCAACCCAACCCGGGCTAAAACGTTCGGAAGAGTGTAGCAAACCCTCGAAGCAATTGCAAATTGGAAAAACCCGAAAATTTTTCCTCTTCCGGTTTGGGTGGCACGGTCAAGCCACCCGGTCCCAGTCCGCTATTGCGTCAGCGCCATTAGTCGCCGGATGCGGTCCTTGATCGGCGGATGTGTGCTGAAGATGGAATTGGCCCGTTTCTCAAACCTCTTGATCGGATGGACGATGTAGAGGTGGGCAGTGGCTCGGTTGGCTACTTCGAGGACTTCCGGGTCGTCGGAAATCCTCGCCAGCGCCCCGGCCAGGCCTTCGGGGTTGCGGGTCAGTTCGACGGCGGATGCGTCGGCGAGGTACTCGCGCTGGCGGCTCATGGACATCTGGATCATCCGCGCCAGGATCGGAGCGATAATCGCCAGGACTATTGCGACGATCACGAGGATTATCTGGGCGGCCCCGCCGCCTTCGCGGCTGCTTCGCCGC
>DAOVFI010000255.1 GCA_030673005.1 Planctomycetales bacterium | reverse complement strand
ACCTCGCAGCAGTTGGACATGACGGCGCGACTGGTGCCGGCCGACCTGCTGAGCGGCGGTGAGATCATCGTCCTGGCGATTAAGCCCAGCGGATGGTTTATCCTGCTTGCTTCGCTTCCGGTGATCGCTCTGGCCGTGGTCGCTGCGGCGGTTACTTTCGTAGTGAACATCTACCGCAGCGGGACGCCCGCCGAGGCCGTTATGTGTCTGTGCGCGGTCGCGGCGCTTATACGGGTAACAGCGGCATGCTGGCAATGGCTGGGAAGGACTTACGTGCTGACCAACCGCCGCATTGTAACCGTCCGCGGGCTGATCCACCCCCGGATAACCACCGCGGCCCTTTCTGACGTCCGCCGCGCCGTCCTGGCGGCGACTGTTACCGAACGACTCGTCGGCGTCGGCACCATCTACTGCCTGACCGATTCCGAAAACGCCCCCGCCGTTACCTGGAACGCACTGTCAAAACCGACAGAAATCCACGAAATCGTCATGGAAACCATCGAACGAGCAAAGTGATTAATAAGCAAGAGGCAAGAGGCAAGAGGAAATTGTTAAGGTTCTGAAATGAACACTCGCTCGTCGAAGAGGCGGTCGGTGAATCGGCTCTGGAAGACCGCCGCCAGGACGAATTTTGTCTGGCTGGAGATGGCTTGGCTCAACGCCAGTTTGAACTGGTACAACTTATGAACCTTTTTCCAGTGCAGGCGGTTTTTCTTGAGGTTGTCGATGTTTTCGTTCCAGACGGCAATAAGGGCCCCTTTCGGGTCAAGGCTGTTTGGCTTGAAGTGATACAACTCGAAGCGGAATTGTCCGAACGCCTTGGTATTGTCCCCGTAGGCGTCCCTGGCCTCGATGCGGACGTCGATGCCCTTGATGCCGCCGGCTTCAGAGAAGACGCTCGTTCCCGTGAACGGGTGGATGAGGATTTGCCTCGGCAGCAGCGCGTTGACGGGTTCAGGGATCTCGACCCGTTGCGGCCCGTCCGACGGATAACCCGGTCGGTGTTGTCCGTCGCATCCGCCGGTCAGCACGACCACAAAGGTCAAGACGACAGCAGTAAAGGCGATTTTCATATTCATATAACCGGAGGTCGTTAACCCGCAGTCAGCAACCGTCGTTTTTTTAACCGGTTACCTGCCTGCCGGCAGGCAGGCGGACTACCGATTACAGGCTACTATAGTTGAAAGCGGGCGATGAGATTCGAACTCACGACAGCCACGTTGGCAACGTGGCGCTCTACCACTGAGCTACGCCCGCAAAGTTAAAATAATAATAACCGAACAGGGCGGACAGTCAAGAAATTTTTGGAAAAGAGAATATCGAATAATAAACAGGGAATGTCGAATTTCGAAGTAAAAGAAACAGGTCGCATGAGGGATGTTTTTTTGCTTCGTAATTCATAATTCTCTGTTCAATATTCAACATTCTCTTATACCGAGCGTAATAATTAATCCACGTTGATATTAAAAGAAACTACTTGTGAACCGTTCCACCCGCCCCTCCGCCATTGCCTCCAGCCACAGCCAATAACGAGACTGCTCGACGTTCCGCCCGGCGGCAATATCCCGGCGGGCCTGCTTTGCCAGCAGGGCTACGTCGTGCCGGTCCTTATCCCCTGTGAGTTCGTCGTGCGCGCCGGCGAGAATCTCAACGAAACGGACGGCGCGATCCTCGCCCCCGACTTCTCCAGCCAGCGTCTTCCGGGCGAACGCCCGCAGCGAATCGGTTGGAAAACGTGTGAAATGCGAGAAGGCCAGATAGTTCAAGGCCCACGGTATGTGCCGGGACGTAACTTCCCCGATAATGCACATGCTTTCCATGCCGGCGCGATGGGCGCGCAAACAGCCTTCCTTAATCTGCGATACTATCATGTCATACCTGGCCGGCTCATTCAGGTATTGGCTGCCTTGCTGTAAGACGCCCGCGGAACGTTTCGTCGGCGGGCGGAGGTCGCGAGGCCAATTGGGGTTCTCATAGACCTCCTCCGGTTCGCCGTCATCCAGCCAGGCCGTCAGCGGCAGCGGATCCTTCCTGATCATTTCCGTCAGCGTCCACTGCGCTATGGCCTTTTCCGGCAATCGCGTAGTAAAGAGAGGCGGTTCGGGCGACATTGCCGCCATTCCGCCAGTCGGTTTTGCCTTCTGCGGCAGGAATCCCGTGTACGTGGCGTAGGTGACTGTTTTCTCGTCGAGCAGTTCCCGTATTTCCTCCAACACGGGTTGATACGAAAGCAACTGATCTTTGTAATGGTCCGGCTCGTCGCTTTCGAGTGCTGCCCTGGCGGCCTTTGCCTCCGGGGTGTGGCTGACGGAAAGGTCGCCGTTTTCAAGATTTACACCGGGAATATCAAATGTGTCGAAAAGCCAGCGGATTCCCTCCTTCAGCCACCTGACGTTCTCCGACTTTGCCGGACAGATACGCTCCATCGGTTCGGCCCCGTCCACATCCAAGGCGCCCTCTGCGCCCAAGGCCCGCAGTTCAGGATGAAGGTTCAGCCAGGCGGCGGTGTTATACCGATGTTCGCCCTCGTAGAAGAAGCCTCCGTAACTTCCCGTCCCGACGCCGGGAAAGACGCCGACCCCCCGCTCGTTTGCGTAATCGACAATTTCCCTGGCCGCGTCGATCCCTCCGTGGTCTTCGCGCAGGAAACCCCAGATTGCAATCCCATTGATCCCAAGCGATTGACAGTGTTCAATGAGCCGCTGATAGTCCTTGATGAAAGTCTCCGCCCTTTTCAGGTAGCGATTCTTCCAACCGAAGTTTATTACCCCGGGGTCGTCCAGCATCCAGTTGGTGGAGTGATCCCAGGTCCATAGATACCTGAGCGAAAACGGTGATTCCGGCATTGTCGGTTCCTTTCAAAGGATGGTTTCCGCCGTCCTGGATTTCCTGCACAGGACGGGCTTTTAACGTTGTGCGTGAGCCATGTCAAGCCCGCCGCCGACCTGTTGGGATCGTGTGGGACTTGAGTTTTTCGCCGCGAGCGTTACTCTTTGCTTGCCTTTCGACCATAGGGAATGAATAATCATCCGACAATGATGCTCGCGAAAATAAAGAAAGACCGCTGATGAGCCTGCTGCTGCCAATAGTGATTATCGTTGCGGGGCTGGTTCTGCTCATCGCCGGGGCCGAAGCGATGGTCCGGGGGGCTTCATCCCTTGCGAAGAAGATGTCGATTTCAGAGATCGCAATCGCTCTGACCGTGGTCGCCTTCGGCACGTCTGCGCCGGAATTGCTAATCAGCACATTTGCAGCCGTCGGCGGACAACATGATATCGTCTTTGGAGACGTCATCGGCAGCAATATGGCCAACATACTGCTGATACTCGGCGTTGCCGGGCTGATTTACCCATTGAGCGTTCAGAAAAACACCGTCTGGAAAGAGATTCCGTTTTTGCTCCTTGCGACGCTTGTGGTGTTCCTGCTGGTGAACGATTCATGGGGAGGCGCAGGGGGCGCCAATCTGCTCTCCCGCACCGACGGGCTGATCCTGCTCGGCTTCCTGGCGATCTTCCTGACATACACGTTCGCTATTTCCAAAATTGAGTCGGTGGACCAATATGATGTTGCAACCTACTCCTATCGGGTTTCACTGTTGATGATAGGCGGTGGACTGGCGGCGTTGTTCTTCGGGGGGCGTTTTACGGTGACCGGGGCTGTTGATATTGCTACGCAACTGGGTGTAAGCGAGAAGTTTATAGCGTGCACGATTGTCGCCGGAGGAACGTCGCTGCCGGAACTGGCGACCTCCGCCATCGCCGCCTACCGGAAGCAGTGCGATATAGCCGTCGGCAATATCGTCGGATCGTGCATCTTAAACCTGCTGATGGTCCTTGGAGTCAGCGGCCTGGTTCATCCGGTCGCTTATTCCTCATCATTCAACGTCGATTCGCTAGCATTGATAGCCGCCACCATCGTTCTTTTTCTGACGATGTTCACCGGGAAAAAACGCAGCCTCGAACGTTGGGAGGCCGTTCTGCTGATTCTGGGATATATGGCGTATGTCGGATACCTGCTGCACAGGCGTTAGTGGCTCGTTACGATCGAACTCGAATTCACATTTTCAGTTGCGAAGAATACCTATGAAGAAAATTACACCTAACCGAATAATCCCAGGCGATTGCATCAAGATCCTGTCAGACCTGGATGAGCCGATAGCGGATTTGATCTTCGCCGACCCGCCGTTCAACATCGGCTATAAGTACGATGTGTACGAAGACCGCAAAAAATATGATGAATATTACCAGTGGACGCACGATTGGATGG
>DAOVFI010000052.1 GCA_030673005.1 Planctomycetales bacterium | reverse complement strand
GCGTCCTGTACGCACTGACAACCTCGATGCCAACACCCTTCCAGGTAGCCAAAGACGACGTCCGGCTGTGCGGGGCCATTGCAACCGTCGATCCCGCCACCGGCCGGGCTGAAAGCATCGAAAGAATAGAAATCCAGGCGGTTGAACAAACCGGGGAAGGTGATAATGGCAAACAAGTCTGAAAGGTTGAAGCCTCCGTACGGCGGGTCGATGCGACAATTGCTCACCGCTTTTGCCCTTATCCGCCCTATCCGTGTTTTTGAGTTTCACGCCTACGAGAGGAGCAGTCTGGGATTTACTGCAAAGTGTTCGGCGAGTTTACGGATGTGGGCTTTGCTCAGCTCTCGCTGACCGGTCAGAATACGATGCCCCAGGCTGCGATCGCCCAGCAGCCGGCCCAGGTCCGACTCGCTCATGCCATGCTCGTTCATCAGGTAACGCAGCAGTTCTGCGAGTGAAAGGTCTCGGATTTCGACAGCATGGTGAACGGCTTCGTACTTCTCAACGAAAATGGAAATGGCCTCGAAATAATCCTCCTGGTCATCGTTCATCTCAAAACCCGCCATCGCCTTCAGGACTTCGGTGGCGTTGCGATAGTCCACCTCGTCATGCAGAGGACGAGGCATTGCCAGCGCAGCCAGTTCCGCATAAGTCTCCGGAATGTTGTCATGCGAGATTGTTTGTGTTTTCATAAATTGTTCTTCCACTTGCCCCTACCGTACTCCTTGTGAGTCAGGATCAACAACGTAAAGACAATTTGCGACTTGTAGTGAACGGCCGCAATAAGCCGGTAGCGATTGTGAGCAACGTTGAACACTATCACAGACCGACCGCTGGTAACCGTTACCTGATCGGCGGTTGGGTAAGTCCTGCGGACATCCGCGAATGACTTCCATTCGGCTGCCTTAGTCACGGCAACCCACATCTTCAACGACGCCTCGGCTTCCGAGTGCCTCGCCCAAAACGCCTTCAACATACTCGTCTTGATGATACGCAATCTGTTTCTATTATCGGATGTTGATGACAAAATGTCAACAGTTTCTAAAAAAAGGAAAAAAGAATTAAGATTGGATATGACTACTCCGAGGATGTCTCCGATTAAAATATCAACCGTTTCGACTATCCTGCGTCACTGAATCGAGCAGGTCGGCTTGCCTTTGGCCTGCTCGCTTCAGCGACGCAGGTTCCCGCCCGGGGCACAAGCCTTCTGGTGAGAATTACCTATCCTTCTGATTAGCGCGTTGAGCGGCTCTGGCGGTGGGCAGGCCCCGGTTGTGGGGCGGTTCGGCTTCCAGCGCCCGGCGGACGAAATCGCGGAACCGGCAGGCCGGCGCGCCCCAGTCGTCGCGGGCGTCCATCTCGGTCAGGGCCTCGGTCGGTTTCAGGCCGGAGCGGTACAGCAGACGATACGCCTCTTTAATCTGCCTGCGGTCGTCGTCGCCGATGTAATCGGCCCGGCGGAGACCGACGTTGTTAAGCCCCGCGACGTAATTAATACCCCTGAGCATAACAAAAGGCGGGACATGCTGTGAAATGCCCGCAAATCCCTGCATCATTACCAGTTCGCCGATCCAGCAGAACTGATGCACCACCGCGAAGGCCGAGAGGATCACCCCGTCGGCGATCCGACAATGACCGGCGACAGCCGCGCTGTTGGTCAACACGACACGATTCCCCACGACGCTGTCGTGTCCCACGTGCGACTGTGTCATAAAGTAGCAGCCGCTGCCGATGACGGTCGCGGCGCCGGCGGCGGTCGCCCGGCTGATGGTAACGCCCTCGCGAAAGATGTTGTCCGAACCGATGCGAAGATATGTCTTTTCAGCAGGATCGAACTTGTAATCCTGCGGCTCGCCACCCAGGACGGCAAACGGATGGACCAGGTTGCCCGAACCAAGCGTCGTATAGCGGCGGACCACCACGCCGGTCATCAGTTCACAGTCCTCGCCGATCGTTACGTCAGGCTCGATTACCGAGTGCGGGCCGACAATCACGCCGTCGCCCAGCCGGGCAGACTTGTCCACAACAGCGGTTACGTGTATCTTCGTCGCCATGAGTGATTCTCCACATCACGCATAATATCCGTGAACCCGGCGAACTTCACTAATACTTTACATTTCCGTCCCGGCGATTCCGCCGGTAATCGTTTTACTTTACGTGTCTTTCCGGAAGCAAACGGGTATAATTGCGTTTTTAGAGGTTTAAGAAATGACGGTTCTTTCTGTTGCGAATCATATCGAGCAAATGCTCCGACCCTATGCCGAGGCGGTCAACACGGCGACCGAAACGGTCCTGTCCGACCAGGCCTCCGCCGGCGTGCCCGCGACGCTTATCGAGGCGATGCGTTACGCCTCGCTCAACGGCGGCAAGAGGCTCCGTCCGGCGCTGGTTATGCTTTCTGCTGAAGCCGTTGCCGACAGTAACTCCTGGCCGGTCGATCCGATCCCGGCGGCGGTTGCGGTAGAACTTGTGCACTGTTACAGCCTGGTGCACGACGACCTTCCGGCAATGGACGACGACACGCTCCGCCGCGGCAAACCCACCTGCCACGTACAATTCGGCGAGGCAATGGCAATACTGACCGGCGACGCACTGCTGACGCGGGCGTTCGAGGTTATCTCCCGCGACGTCGCCGACCCGTACATTTCAGTCAGACTCATCTGCGAACTGGCCGCCGCCGCCGGTCCGGAAGGGATGATCGCCGGGCAGGTCGCCGACATGGGACTCTGCGAGGTGCCCCAAGGCGCTGCCGGCAGAAAATACATCCATTTGCGAAAGACAGCCGCTCTCCTGCGAGGCGCAGTCCGCATGGGCGGCATCTGCGCCGGTGCAGACGAACAGACGCTTGATGCGCTGGGCCGATTCGGAGTTAATATCGGACTGGCTTTTCAGATCGCCGACGACCTGCTCGACGCGGTCGGATCGGCCCGGACAATCGGAAAAACACCGGGCAAGGACGCTCGGTCCGGAAAGCGGACCTACGCCGGCGAACTGGGCGCAGACCGGACCCGACGACTCGTCGCCGAACTGACCGCTCAAGCCAACAGTATCCTGGAAACGTTCGGACAACGGGCCGAAAAACTGCGCGAACTGACCGACCTGCTGGCCCGCAGGGACCGGTAATACGGGAAAACAATGAAAAATCAGCCGCTCCAAAATGAAAAACCTTCTCGTGCCGACACGAGCCTGCCGGCGCAGATTAACTCCCCCGCCGACCTGAAGGACAAATCGCCCGAACAACTCTCCGAGATAGCCGAACAGATTCGCTCGATGATTATCAGCACCGTCTCGCACACCGGCGGACACCTTTCCAGCAACCTCGGCGTTACCGAACTGACCATCGCCCTGCACGTGGTTTTTGATTTCCCCCGTGATTTTCTGCTCTGGGACGTCGGGCACCAGTGTTACGCACACAAGATTCTCACCGGCAGAGGCGAGCGGTTTCACACTCTCCGCCAGGCCGGCGGCATCAGCGGTTATCCCGCCCCGTCCGAAAGCGACTACGACCTGTTCGCCACCGGACACGCCGGTACTTCCATTTCGATGGCGTCGGGCCTGGCCTGGGCCGATTCTGCTATGCGAAGCGCTTCGCAGAACACGAGCCAGTCCGCCGGCGAGACGGATCGGAAAGTCGTCGCCGTCGTCGGCGACGCCGCAATCGCCAACGGCGTTGCACTGGAGGCTCTCAACAACGCCGGATTGCTCAAACGCCAGTTCCTCGTCATCCTCAACGACAACTCGATGGCCATTGACGTTACCCAGGGTTCGCTGGCCGGTCTTCTGGACCGCATCCGGCTGACACAGACTTACGCCGACATCAAGCAGACCACCGAGCAAGTCCTCAGCCGCCTGCCGCTTGGTTCGGAAATAACCGAGACGCTCCGCCACATCAAGGACGGGCTGCGAACCACCGTCCATGGCGAGCAACTCTTTGAATCGCTGGGGTTCCGGTATTTCGGTCCGGTTGACGGGCACGATATGGAAGCGCTGCTCGACATCCTGCGTCGTGTAGCGGATGTTGCCCAGCCGGTGCTGCTGCACGTCCATACGCAGAAGGGGCGCGGATGCGATTACGCGGTCGAAGACCCCTGCCGATTCCACTCACCGTCCGCTCATACCGTCAACGGCGGGGTCGTGGAGTTCCCCGTCCGGGACCGCCCGACGTGGACGGACGTGTTCTCACGGACCCTCATAGCCCGAGCGAAGCAGGATGAGAAAATCGTCGCCATTACCGCCGCCATGCCCGACGGGACCGGTCTGGCCGACTTCCGCGAAGCGGCGCCCGACAGATACATCGACGTGGGTATCAACGAATCACACGCCGTAGCAATGGCCGCCGGACTAGCCAAGGCCGGGCTTAAACCCGTTGTCGCCATCTACTCCACATTCCTCCAGAGGGCGTTTGACCAGATTTTCGAGCAAATTTCGCTTCAGGGACTCCCGGTGGTCTTCTGCATAGACCGCGCCGGGCTGGTCGGCACCGACGGTCCGACACACCACGGACTGCTCGACATCGCCTACCTCCGGCCACTGCCGGGAATGGTCCTGATGGCGCCGGCCGACGAAGACGAAATGGTTTCGGCGCTGGAGATGGCGCTGTCGCTGGAGGCGCCTTCAGCCATTCGTTATCCGCGCGACATCGTTCCGGTGTCCGTCCTGGCCGAAGACGCCTCACCAAGGAAACCCTTTGCGATGGGAAAGGCCTGCTGCGTCCGCGAAGGGGCCGACGGGACGTTCCTCGCCCTTGGGGCGATGGTCGAATACGCCGTCCTGGCGGCGGAAATACTGGCCTTGAACCACGAGATAGACACGACCGTTGTCTCGGCAAGGTTCGTCAAGCCGCTGGACGAGGAACTTATCGGCGACCTGATAGCGACGGGTAAACCGCTGCTGACGGTGGAGGACCATTCTGTGGCGTGCGGATTCGGTTCGGCGGTGATGGAACTGGCGTCGTCTAAATCGCTTGACACCTCCAATGTCAGGCTGATCGGCGTACCCGACCGCTTCATCGCCCACGCCGGCAGGGACCAGCAACTCGCCGAGATCGGACTGGACGCCGAAAGCCTCGCCGAGACCATGCGACGATGTGTCGCGGGACAGACCACCCCGCAACATGTAAAAATTATAGAGTAAGTGGTAGGCTGGGACGGAGCGTAGCGGAGTCCCGGCTTTTTCGGTTCTATTTCGTATTAAAATTGCCGGGACTTCGCTGCGCTCCGTCCCGGCCTACACTGATTCTTTGCCTTATGGAGAAATATCCTATGTCTAACGGAATCCTGATGGAAATGACGATTGAGGACGTTCGGGCGTTCGGCCCGGAGGTCGTGGCGATTGGCATCGGGTCGGTCGAACCCCACGGGCCGGTGCTGCCGTACGGGACGGATCACTGGCAGTGCGATGCGGTCGTCCGGCGGGCGGTGATTCTCGCCAACGAGCAGGATGCGCGGGTCCTGATGTATCCGACACTGCCGATCGGCAACAACGTCAACTTCAAGGCCTTCCCGTTCGCCTGCCGGATCGGCGTGCAGACGCTGATGCATGTGATCCTGGACATAATCTCGGCCCTGGAAGAAGACGGCATCCGCAAGATCGCCCTTTTCGACGGGCACGGCGGAAACACCGATACGATTCGGGCGACTATGCGGGCACACGTCGGAAGGAACAGACCCGGCGAGGGCGCCTTCGTGTGCCTGGTGTCTTATCCGTCGGCTCTGAGCAAGCCGCCGCTGGTAGAAGATGTCAGCGACCACGGCGGCGAATCGGAAACCTCGCGGATGCTCCACCTGCGCGAAGACCTGGTGCGAAAGGATAAATTCGACGTCTTTCCGTGGGGGCAAAAACCGGCGGTTGAGGCCTTGGCCGGCGAAGGCGTCTATTTCGTCAAGCCCTGGCACCTGCACATCCCTGCATCCGCCGGCGGCGACGTCCGCAAAGCCTCTGCCGAGAAAGGCAAAGGCCTAATCGACGGCGCCGCCGAACACCTCGGGCGACTGTTGGTGCAGTTATCAAAGACGCCTTGGTCAGAAACGTTTCCATACGAGTCGTAGGGAACGTCTGGCGACCCTATGCCACCGAGTAACTTTGCAGAGTAACAAAGCCAGGTCCACCTTAATGCTTCACCGTCTTTTTACGCAACTTGAGCCAGGCCTTGTACTCGGACGATTTGACGAACTCGGCGTACTCGGCAATCTTCGTAAGGTCCTCAATTTCGAATCCCAGTCTGGTTTCAAAAACGGTCAGCAGGCGGGATGTTTCCTTGAAGTCCTTCTCATCCAGCGAATGGGACAGAAGCAGCGAGTACGGCTCCACCATATCCTGTTCTTCAGCGATTGCTCTGCGAGCCCATTTCTTGCACTCTGCCGATTGATTCTTCTCCTTATATATGAGCGCACGGTAATAGTGAAGGTAAGGGTCTCCTCCGACGCGTTTCTCGACCCGGTTCAAGGCCTTAAGCACCCTGTCAAACTGCTTCTTCATGAAATACAAGTCAATCACGTGCATATCGACGGCGGGATCGTTTGGATAGGCCTTGACGAAGGCTTCGATGGCGGATTTTAACTCTTTGTCGCCCACATTCGTCGCCCACAGAACCCTCAGAATGAGTATCCCCTTGCGGCGTTGAACCGAACGCGGAAGCGCTCTGTACACTACAAGAGCGTCCTTGAACTTACCGACTGCGGCTAACTGCTGCATGCGCCTGATGGTGAAGATATTCTTGATGTAGTCGGCGTCAGGTCCTGAAATGCCTTTCCTCGGCCTGCCCGACTTGTCCAGTAGGGCTAGTGGCAAGAGGCCCCGGCGGAAGGTCCGACTAAGCCATTCTCCGCTCATATGTACGTACAAGTCCTCTATCTTTACACGACCCTTCCTGTCGGTTTTGAGCAGGAGATCGTGGTAGTTGAGTCCGTCTTCACCAGCCAGGCGAAACAAGGCACAGACCCTGCCGTTTATCCGACGAATTCTCAGCAACTTGTATTTCCCGCTCTTCTGCACAAAATCACACATCACCTTGGCAAATGAAAACCGCTCTTCCACTCCGTCGCGAAAGTCCTTTATGCATGCGGCTGAAACCTTCAACCCCGCCGCACTCTTAGCAACTAGCGCGTCCAGATCGATGCACTTGTCACAGAACTTGGCGTTGCCGGTATTGATGGCCCGCTCAAGGTGACGGGAAAATTCCACGTATATCTTCTCGACCGGCGCCGGCCTGGACGCCGGCGCCTTGCCCGAGGTCGCCGGCCTTGCCGTAGCCTCGGCAACTATGAAAAAGCATATCGATAAACACCCAATCCAGAATGTAGTCATCCATCGCATTGCATTTCCTTTACATTTCAAGGTTTACGAGTTTTTAGGCGTGCGATGATCCCGCCGTGCAGCGCGGGCATTGTGGCGCGGTGCCGGCCTTGTATGTAGAAACTCTCTCCGCCGTCGGCGACTGTGCGGACGAGAATCGTCTTGAAGGGTCGGTAGTAGTAGGCCGGTTCCGTGTCCGGCGGGGTGGTAGTCAAATCGTCCGGCAGGTCCATCAGGTCGAACACAGCCGTAGTGAAACGGCAAATCCGGCGGCCATCGGTTTCGGCGACGTTTCGGGCCATTGACAGGGCTTTTAGATACACCTCCGGCGCCATGACGGCTGAGCCGTAGCACAGCAGCACGCCACCTTCGAGGTTCTCGATAAAGCGGGCGAATATGAGAAAGTCGCGCCCGCTGGCGGCCCCGAAAGCCAATGCGTCGAAGTTGGGATGGGCGTGGATGATGTCGTAGCCGATGCCGACGTGGACGGTTACCGGGATTCCCAGTTCGTAACCGGCTGCGAAGATGCTGATGTCGCGGTGCGGATAGTCGCCGCCGGCGATCTCCCTGCCGACTGCCTCGCCCAGTCCCAGTCCCTCAGCGGCGCCGGCCGCGACAATGTCGTTGAGCCGACCGGTTTCTTTCCAAAGGCCGAATTGGCCCGTGCGGATATATCGGGCGACGGACTCGCTGGTCGCCCCGATGAGCGCCAGTTCGTAGTCGTGGATAATCCCTGCCCCGTTCATCGCCACCACGTCCACCAGACGCCGGCGCATCAGGTCAATGACGTAACGGCTCAGCCCGTCCTTTATGACGTGTGCGCCCATCATCAGCACCACGGCCCCGCCGCTGTCGCGCGAGCGCACGATCCGCTCTGCCAGGACGCCCAGGGACTCATGCTCGAATGCCTCGTCGGACTGGCCCACCGCCAGGACGTGCGAAATATCGACCAGAGACTCCCGCTCGGCCAGCGGGCGAATGTCCAGCCGCGACGTATCGAATATCTCGTACCGACTCGCCATAAATTCACCGCTTATTTTATCGCCTAATCGCAAATGAAAGTCCAGCGCGTAGGTCGGGACGGAGCGCGTAGGCCGGGACGGAGCGCGTAGCGCGTAGGCCGGGACGGAACGCAGCGGAGTCCCGGCGAATCGGGGTAGCGACTTCGACGCAGAAAAAAGCCGGGACTCCGCTGCGCTCCGTCCCGGCCTACGCCCATGTCCCGGCACACGGCGATTCCGATTATAACAAACAGGTTGACTTTGCTGGTAAAGCAGGAGGGGCAATTTGACGATACCAAATATGCGACGATGTATCCGCCGATCCCGCCGCGGATAAAACAGGAAAAAATACAATGTACCTTGACCACTACAACCTGAAAGAACCTCCCTTCAACGTAACGCCCGACCCGAAGTTTCTTTACCCGACCGCCCAGCACCGCACGGCGATGAATCACATGCTGTTCGGCATCCGCCAGCGGAAGGGTTTTGTACTGCTCACAGGTGAAGTCGGCGCCGGCAAGACCACGCTCTGCCGGGAACTGCTCAACCGCCTCGACGAGAATTTTCACACCGCGCTGATTCTCAATCCCATGCTCTCCGCCACGCAACTGCTGCGGTCCATCGTCATCGAGTTCGGCATGGAAGGGCCCAGCCAGGACCGCCTGGCGTGCCTGAACACGCTCAATTCGTTCCTGCTCCGCGTCAGCGACGCCGGCCAGGACGCCGTGCTCATCATCGACGAGGCCCAAGACATGTCCACGGAACTTCTGGAAACGACCCGTCTGCTTAGCAACCTCGAGACGGATTCGCGCAAACTGCTCCAGATCGTCCTTGTCGGCCAGCCTGAACTGCGCCGGAAATTACGTTGTCCCGCCCTTCGCCAACTTGCTCAGCGTATTACGGTCCGTTATCACCTCAACAAGCTCAGCCGGGCCGAGACTACCGGGTATCTCCAGCATCGCCTGACCGTCGCCGGGGCCGACAACTCGATGCAATTCGACGAGGCGGCAATCGACGAAATCTATCACTACTCCGGCGGCACGCCCCGGATGATAAACGCCATCAGCGACAGGATACTCCTGTCCGGGTACGTTATGGGCGCTGACGGCATCGATGAGAGGGTCGTCCGGCTGGCAATTCGCGACATGAAGGAGGCCGCCTGATGAGCCTGATTAACGATGCTCTCAAGCGCGCCGACCTGGCCGGTAAATGCGACCCCGGCGGCAGTGGCGACGGGCCTTCGCACGCGCCGGGACGGAACATATTGTGCCTCTACGACGAGACTCTCGATGAAGCGGACCATCACCGTCCCACGCTGGAAAAAAAGATTCATCACCTGTTCGGCAGGAATCAAACGAGCATACGCGGAGTCGTAATACTCGGCGTCTGCATGATTGCTGTTGTTGCGGTAATGATGCACCTTTCAGGCCCGCCAAAGGGTGCCGGACCAGCCCGGGCCGGCGCCGGCAACTTCGCAGCGGGCCTGGTCCAGGCCGATAAAATCCCTTTGGCTGAAGATGCCGACTCCGGCGGCGAAAATGTTTCCCCTGAAATCGACGCTGCCGGTCCGGTGGAACTGCACAGCCTGTGGAGCGTCGAAGGCCTGCTCGCAAACTGCCCGGAATCCCCTGCTGCACACACCCTCTCCGAGGAAAAAGAACCACATCCAACCGTCGCAGTGATCCCAAACCCCGACGCCGCCCGGATACAACAAATCATGCTGCCGGACTGGCACACGCTCACCAAACCTATACCGCCCACCCCAAAACCCGAACCGTTCAAACTCGGCGGAATCCTGGCCTCCGACATAGGTAACTACGCCATCATCAACAAGCAGATGGTGACAGTCGGAGATGAAATCGACGGCGCACGCGTCATCACCATCGACAAATACCACGTCGTACTGGAAAAAGACGGCAAGCGAATGGTGCTGCGAATGTAGTCCACGGATTACACTGAGCAGAAATAGTCCACGAATTACACGAATTACACGAATATTTAAAACAAATGGATACCGTAACATGGCCGGAGTGATAAATACTATGCGTGGTAAGAATTGCTCTTTTTTTCGGCATAGGCCTGAACGGTTACGTTTTTTAAAATTCGTGTAATTCGTGTAATTCGTGGACTAATTTTTCTACGCCAATCCGTTGCATTTACAGAATTCGTGGAAGTCGCGGCAGTTGTCCTTGTCCAGCATCGTCACCCACCCGCCGAATTCGTAATACCGCCAGCACTGCTTCGAATCGATGAACACGGGATTATCGCCGGTTCCGTCGTTCGTGTCGGCGCGGGCCGGACTGGCCGCATCGTTCAGCGCCATCGCATCGCAGCGCGGGCAGACCCGGCGCGGAAAATCATCCGCCACCGGCTCGCGCCCGCAAATGCTGCATCGAGTTATCTCGTCTTCACGTCGCATCGAAAATCAACATGCTCGAACTATTCAATTCGGCCCGCTTTGCGCAAAACGGCTCGCGCCGTAGTGCAGGTTTTACACCCGGGCCGGGCACAAAAAAAGGCGTCCGGCTTGTTCCTGATCATCTCACAAACGGTCTCTATGATGTCCGAGCCGCGCATCATCATAAGTCCGGCCTCACCCAGGCGACCGTCCCGCACCTGACCCTTCCGCCGGAGAGGTTCATCTATCGCCCGAAAACCGGCACTGCATGAAGGGGAAGTATCGAGTTTGTGATTGACTATACTACCATCCGGCACGCGAACTTTCATCGAGGGGATTTCATGGAACGGCCTGATTTTTGGGAAATCCGCATATTCCTCCCCGACGTGTATGGTTGTGTTTGTGTTATTTTCGACGCCGATCATGAGGATTTTCCCGCCCATTTTCGCGAGTCGGTCGAGCGG
>DAOVFI010000333.1 GCA_030673005.1 Planctomycetales bacterium | reverse complement strand
GTCAAACTGACGATGATCTGCGCCGCCGCCGTAGCCGTCGGATATGCCGCCGTTCACGCCGCGCTGGCGTGTGTTCCCGCCCTGGGCGCCGCCGCAATAGAGGCAGGGACCGCCTGGACGCTCGTAAAGCACGGAATGTGGAGCGTCTTTCTCTTCACGCTGACGGCGACCGTCTCGGCGCTGCTGACAGAAATAAACCTGCCCGAACCGAAAGCGCCTGATAATCTATAGCCGGGTGGCACGGCCAAGTCTTCTTTCTTGATCGTGCCACCCATCATTTTATCTGTTCCGGAGTAACAGGCTCGATTGAAAAACCTTCATCCCGTCAGGAATAATCGTAGAATCACCTGGGAAAGGATATTGGCATAGACACCGGCGATAAGATCGTCGGCGAGAATCCCGCGACCGGCGTGAAGGTCCTGTATCTTCCGCGCCGGCGGGGGCTTGACGATGTCGAAGACGCGGAACGCCACGAACCCCACTGCCGCCGCAATCAGCCACTCCCGCCACCCGCTGCCCATAGGCAGCAGAATGTAAGCGATGGCCTGACCGGCCCATTCGTCGGCGGTGCATTCGGAAGGGTCCTTCCTGCCGAACTGCTCCTCGGCAAACCTGCCCAGCGATAAGCACGCTACCGACCACAGCACCGCAAGGGCGACCATCGAGCCGGTCAGGCAATACACGTCGGCGTCCGAGCACCACGCGATCAGCAGGAACACAACCGCTACCGCCCCCGACGCCCACGTGCCCGGCGCGATCGGCAGATAGCCCGTGCCCAGACCGGTTACGATGATTTTCTTAATCTTTTCCATCGCTTCTCAGTAGTTTTCTCGTCTTCCCGAGGTACACCAGGCCGCTGAGGACCGTAACGATTACCGCCAGCCAGACGGTTACGATTCTGGTGATGACGGCCCACGTCGCCGTCGGGGCATTGGCCAACTGATACAGGATGGTGCAGATCGCCACCGACTGGATGAACATCTTAATCTTGCCTGCGGAGGTTGCGGGAAACTTGACGCCCTGTGACTCGCTGTAACCGCGAACCGCTGAGACTATGAATTCCCGCCCCAGGATCACCACCACCATCCACGTCTGGACGCCGCTGGCCATGCCCCCGTTAATCCATCCGGGCAGTTTTGCCTCGAATTCGCCGGCGCCTACACGCCCGAAGGCGTAGTTGAACCCGGTCAACATGACGAACGCACCGACAACCAGCACCTTATCGACGAATGGATCGGCGATCCGTCCGAAGGCGGAAGTCAGGTTCCACTTCCGCGCGATCCAGCCGTCGAGGACGTCGGTAACGCCGGCGACGATGTAAAGCACGAAGGCGACGTTGAGCAGCACCCTGCCACCGGCAGCGCCCCGCTCGTACAGCCCCAGCAGTACGAAGAACGCCGCGGACAGGACGATCCGCCCGACAGTAAGTTGATTCGGCAGTTTCCAGTTCATGTGTCTGTAGCGTTACCAAGCCTGAATACCGGACCCGACCCGCCGGGACCGGCCTCAGGCCTCTACGATACGAAAGTAATCGCCACAGTCGAGGAAAAACAGAACGGGAATGATCTGAAAATGACGAAATGTTCGGCCCCGTTCCTTTGCGCCGAGTGTGCAAAGGCCCCGAAGGCCATACATCGCGCCTCACCGGGCAGGCAGTGTGGGCCCACCTGCCCGGCAAGGCCAAAAACAATCCTCCGGCGCCTGACCTGCTCGCCTCAGACCCTCGCTTCGGCGTACAGACCAAGCTTTCCTCGCCGGCGCCTGCCTACCGCAATCGGGCAGGACAAAGCCAGGCGCCACCTTCCCCACTTGGACGTTCGCCCGGCTTACGCCAGTCGCCTCCTGCGAACGTAACGACCAAGACCACAAACCCCCAGAAACACACCTATAAACGTCAAAGGCTCGGGAATCGGACCAGATGGCGCTAACACCCAACCGTCTCCGCCATTCTCCCATCCCGTCCAGCGTTCAGGATCCACTGCTCCAGTATGGTCTTGCTTCCAAACGAACCAACCTTTACCCAGGTTATCTCTTTCACTGCCAGTTGCGGGATCGATATCAACGCGGCCCCAGTCATTCCTTCGATACTTACCTTTGTATTTCAAGGTACTCCAGTCTTCCCAGTCAACGTGACCGGTTATCGGATCCATGTAATAGGTGTATCCGAAGTCATAATCCACACCGGGCAGCAACCATGTTGATCGGTCGTCTTTTTTCGTGGAATAATACTCCATCCAGTCACCGACGACTTTTCCTTCCCAATCCGGGTGATCGAAGTGAATAATGGGGTAGTGTGCCTCGACTGTGTCGATCAGCTTATGGCGCACTTTCCAAATTCCGTAGGGGTTGTCGTCATCTGTCCCGCCCCGCCACAGCGACACATTCGTCTGATACTCATACTTCCTGCCGTTGACTCGGGACTTCACCACGTCGGTGCTCGTTCCGTGGTCGTCGAGGTAGAGAAACAGGTTGCTCAGATCACCCATGCTATCACGTGCTGTGGTAATCGAATTCAGAAGGTTGTCGCGGGTGGCTGGGCCCTCCACCCATGGTGCTCCGCCTCCATTGTCGTAGTAGGCGGAGATGGCGTTGACTGGTTTCTCCGGTTGGTCGGGCCAAGGTAGATTCGTACGACTCGTCAGAGCGCTCCTGGCTGTGGTAATGTCCTTCCAGAAACTGGGATCGCCCCCTGCACTGAACAGGATGGCCCGATCACCGGACAGGTAGTTCAGCTCAGCCGATCCAAGGTCGCCTCCTTCTAGGGGCTTCTCGCGAATTTTATTGTTATCGAAAGCGGTCAAGAACGATTGATGCAGCGTCTTCGTCTTGCTTTCATTCATAAAGTCCTGCCCGAAGCCGGTAAAAGCATACTCGTCCCAGTCACATGCGCTGGTTACGTAGCTCAAAGGCCTGGTCGAAAGGTCGCCGACGAATCCGCCGCTGTGGCAAAAATCCAGGACCGCAATCCGCCGACCTTTGCCGGGGTTGAATACCGCCGCCAGTTCATAGTCCCAAACCAAGCCGTCGTTGATGGTACAGACAGCGGCCGGCTTCTGCGTATAATCGGTTGTAATGCCCAGCGATACAGCAGAACCCACGCTTAGCAGCAACGCTGAGCATATATAGAAGATTCTGTTCATTTTCGTAATCCTTTATTCATTTTCGAACATACCCTCGCTTCGACGCGGTGCGCAACGAACGTCTGCCGCGACCGTCATACTCCAAGCCACATATGTTTGCCTCACACCCTGCCGGGCAGGCGGGATGCGGCCGCCGGCCCGGCAAGGCCAAAATCAACCTCCGAACCAAGCCTCCTTCG
>DAOVFI010000374.1 GCA_030673005.1 Planctomycetales bacterium | reverse complement strand
AGATTTCCGTATTTATTACGCATGCGGAAAGTTACAGCCTTCCGGCGTTCAGGCTGCTCGGTAGAGAAAATGCCATTTCTCAGCCCGAAGTGCTTTCCGAGGCCATTGAATTACTCAGGAAAGCCAACGGTGTTCTCGATGACGTCAAGCCAACCGATCAGAATCAGAAGCGTATCCTGGACGTGAAACGGCATCTCGGTCTGAATTATCGCGGAATTGCCTTCGTACTGGGCGCGAAGGGGCAGCGTCTGGAGAAGGAAGCAAAGATAGCCGAGGCGGCTCGCAATACCGCCCTGGCCGAGAGCAAGCGGGAAGCGAGTAAGGCGGCAATTGCCGCTTCGAACACAGCGACCGACAAAGCCATAGAAAATTTCCTGGAAGTAATTCAGGGTGATGCGACTCGCGCGAATGCCGCCCGACGTCTGGTGGAGTTGTGCATCCATCGAATCAGTTTTTCCAGGGCAGAACTTCGCAAGGTCAAATCGGACGATCCAAAGAAGGCCGAGAAGTTGCGGAAGCAGATTGCTCGGGACGAGGAATCGCTGGACGCCGCCGGCAAGGCGTTTGAGGCGCTGGAACCGAAGTCGCGCCCGCCGGTTCCCGCCATGATGCTCGCCAAGTACAAATTGAGTTCGTCCCTCCGCGACGCCGCCGACAGCGCAGCCCGACGTAAAGCCTGGAGCGATTATTGCGAGGAGCTGGATAAACTGCTGAAGGATCATCCCGACGTGATCGAGGTGAAGCTGGCGCGTGCAAACGCTGCGATTGTTCTTGACGATTTCGGGACGGCGGAGCAACTTTGCAAGGAGATACTCGACGCCAGTCCGGGGTTAGGACGGGCCAGGTACATCAAGGCCGAAGTCCTGCTGCGTCAGGGAAAGGCCGCAGAGGCAGAGGGTATCCTGTTTAATCTTATGGAAGACTCGCTAAGGATGTCCGACGCCGGTTTCATTGCCGAGGTGCACGTTACATACGCGCGGGCGGCGATGGCGACGGGAAAGACAGAATTGGCCAAAGACGCCATGCGAACCGCCACGAAGTATAATCCCGGCCACCCCCTTGCCCGAAGTTTCCTTGCCGAATCCCTTATTGCCGAGGGGCACTACGATCAGGCCTTTACAGATGCGCAAGAGTATTACAAGGCGCATCCCGGCGACCCGGGCGCCCTGAGATTGTATGTCGAGGCCGCCCGTCGAGCAGACCAGCCCGAATCGGCGGCGGAGGCGCAGAAAAAGGCAGAGAAGAATTATGCCACCAATCCCGAGATGCTGCTGGCGGTGGCCGACGGTTACAGGGTAATGGGTAAGAATCGGAAGGCGTGGGAGGTTCTGGACAAGGCCGCCGAATGTAAAACTAAGACTACCGAAGGTCGTATTGCCGTAGCCCAGGCGCTGAGGCGAACCGACAGGTCGTCTGAGGCCGAGAAGATACTTACCGAAGAACTTGCCCGGAACCGAAATCAGCCCGGCGTCTGTTTTGAACTAGGTCGGCTGCATTCGAGAAGGGGACGCGGTCTCCAGGCGATCGAGCAGTTCCGCGCAGCGGTAAGAATGGACGGACTGAATGTCCGTTATCGCATGGCGCTCGCCAGGGCGCTGCTCAACAGCGGGGATATGGAGGAGTGCCTGAACACGCTGAAGCAATTTGATGCGTCGAATGTGGATGCGAATCTTCTGCGTCTCCAGGTGGCGATCTTTCGCGGCGAATCGGATTCGGCCCAGCAGATGCTCCAACAGATTCGTGGCTCAAAGCGTGGCGGCGTGTCGCTGGCGATGTTCTACCTCGGTAAAGGCGACGAAGAATCTCTGAAGGAGTGCATTGCAACCTGCCTTGAGGAGTTGAGAAAAACGCCTGATGACAGCCGCATACGCTTCCTGCTGGGAAACGCCTTCCTTAACCAGGGGCGGAAGGTTAAATGTATCGAGGTGTGGTCGGCGATGTTGAAGTCTGCCCCGGAAGACCTGTCCACCTATAAGCGAATAGCCGCTGTCTGGGCCGACGAACTCGAACACGACCTGACGAAGGTCAGAAAGCAGATGATCGCGACCACCGGCGCGAAGCGGGATCTGGTCGATTTGGCGATGGGCTGGTTGTACACCCGCCGGCGGGAGTTCAAGGCGGCGGCCGATGTTTACAGCCGCATAATTACCCGGGAAGAGACCGTACCTTTCTATCGCCGACGCGCACGGATACTCCGCGCCGGTGTAACGGCGGCCGGTGGCGACATCGACGGGGCAATCGCCGAATTGGACATATTGTCCAAAGTCACGGCGTGGCGCCGAAGGGCGCTGGAGGGCAAGGTCCGGATACTGCTTATCGCGGGCCGACGGGACGAAGCGGTCGCTACGGTAAAACAATTACGCAAAATCGCGACCGATATGAAAGACACCGCTGCGATGGAGCGGATTGTACAGATTTACATGCGTATGAGGCTCATCGAAGATGCACTGAGCGTCTGCGACGACGTGAAGAAATTGTATCCCAACGACGCTAAGTCATACCTGTTGCGGGCGGGTGTGCTTGCCGGAACCGGACAGAGGAGCCAGTCGATTCCGCTGCTTGAAAAGGCCATTACTCTTCAGCCCGGCAACCTTACGACGTATCGGACACTTGCAAGGGTCCTGGAGGCCGAGCAGCAACCGGAGAAGGTGCTGGAGACGCTGAAGCGGATGGAAAAAGCGGGTCGGACGGGTAAGGCGGCGGCGATGTTCGAGCGGGGGGGCTTTTACGAGCGTTGCGGACTCTACACCCAGGCCGTCAAAACCTTCGAGCAGCTTTCAAAGGCCGGGTACACGGATGTGTCGGGCATTCAACTTGTTCTTGGGCGTGCCTTTGGAAGACTGGGGCAAACCGAACGAGCGACGGACATTCTGAAAAAGATACCCGTTCATTCGCCGCAGTACGTCAAGTCCCGGCAGTTGCTCGTGGAGTTGGCGAAAACC
>DAOVFI010000582.1 GCA_030673005.1 Planctomycetales bacterium | reverse complement strand
AGCAGCGAGCCGTCCTCGTAAGTCGTCTGCCCGGCCGAATTTTCGACAACAATGTCGGCCTCGTCGGAAACGGTCAGTTCACCGATGCCGTAGGCCCCGCCGGTCGGGACGAATCCGCTGTCAAGATAAGTGGCGTTGATGCTTTCAATGGGCGGAACCTGCGTAAGCGTTCCGCCGTTATAGACGATTGTGCCGCCGTTGTTTGCGAAGTTGAGGCAGTAGAGATTCAGGCCGTTGAGGTCCAGTTGTGACCCGGCCGAGAGGGTCAGGTTCTTGACATACTGTGCCTCGCTGCCAACCCAGCCGGGCTGGTTGTCGAAGTTATCGACAAGTTGGACCTGCCCGACGTCGGCCCCGCCCAGTTGGAGCGTGCCGAGAGTAAAGTTATTGTGGAACGCCTCCCAGTTGTCGCCCTTGTCCCGCCCGGCCACCTCGAACGGATCAATATCGGCCGTCCCGCCTTCAAAGATCATCCGCAGATTCTTCAGCCCGGCCAACGCCTCCGGATCGGTGCTTTCATTCCCAAAGGCCGATCCGGTCATGTGAATCGTCGCTCCGGGCACGGCCGTGAGGACACAGCCGGTCTCGAGACTAAGTTCATCCTGAATCGTTATATCAGCGGCCGAGCCGGTTATGTTCAGTACGCCATCAATATCATCAAGAACGCCCACTCGTAGTCGAGCCACAGTGAAAGTCCCGCCTGAGATGGTAAAAGATCCGTTCCACACTGCCAGATACCCAGAGATGTTGCATGTACCTCCCGTTTGAATGAATGTGCTTGTTACGGTTCTTGAAGGGGAGATATCCACGTAGGTTGCCGACAGTTTTCCGGTCCCGCTTAGCTCATATATTCCTTGCTCGCCTTCGGTGGAGCCCCATCCAAAGTCAAGTATGTGGGCCGTGTGGATTCCTCCGGTATGAATGAATCGGCCGGTTCCGTCGTAGCCGATGTACAAAAGTGTGCCCGAATCAAGTTCTCCTCCGTGCAATTCAAAAATACCAGTAGAACCCGGGCGATCGCCTATCCAATTATAACCCCCCATCTGGAAAACACCGCCGGTTTGGACAAATCTACCCGTTCCCCGCTGCCCCACGACTACGTTATTGGTTACCCTGAGGTTCCCATCGGAGAGTTCGTAGAGTCCATTGGACCCGGACTCGCTGCCGATATACAGAAAGTTCCCGAAGTTGGCGCCACCATTTTGTTTGAAGTACCCCGTGCCGCTGGACCCCACCAGCCCGTTGTAGAATTTTAGATCCCCAGTGTTTTGCAATGTGTAGGATCCCACAGCGTCACTTTTATACCCCAGGTAGAAAACCTGGTTTACGTCCAGACTGCCACTGTTGTGGACAATGCCACCAGAATTGGCTTCAAAGCCTAAGTACAACGCGTAGGCATTTGCGTTATAGAGACTGATCTCTGCGGTTCCGCCGTTGTTAACATAAGCGTAGTCGGAACTTCCCGGAACGCCGGCGGTCCAGTTGGTCGGTTCGAACCAGTCGCCGGGCGTGGCCGGGTCGTGCTGCCAGTGGCTTTCGCCGGCCAAGGCTGCGGTTGTTCCGGTTATTAGAATCGCAAATGCAAACAGACTGATTCCTACTACGTGTGTTGTCCTATT
>DAOVFI010000486.1 GCA_030673005.1 Planctomycetales bacterium | reverse complement strand
GGCGAAGACCTTCCCATCTGCTATGGTCAGTGTCCACATGCCCCGGTCCTCGACCGCTTGAGAAAGGGATCTTCTGTAACAGATGTGCTGCTCGATCGCATGGCCGCAGCGGTACATAGGGAAGGCGGGACTTTGCCATTTCTTCCTGCCGGTGAGCAGGTCGCGGGCCACCACGCCGGCGGCGGAGCGGTATAGTACGGTCGTACCGACGACCACCGGATGGATAACGGCCGGCATCGTCCGAGGCCGCCCGATGCCCGGACTGCTCAGGATCACCTGCCCGTTGCGCAGCGACGCACCAACCCCGTAAGCGGCCTGGGGGTAACCGCCGACCGCCGCCTTGACGTTGGGGTTATCTGTGAATTTTCCGCCGGGAGCGGTCCAACGCGGTGTCGGACTGAGCACGGTCCGGCAGGGGTTCATAATGGCCAGCGAGTCGGGTGCCCCGGCCAGAGACGACCAACCTTCCATGGACCGGTATATGTCGAACGGTGCAGTCCTGGCGAGGATATTCTTCGCAAAGGCTGCGACGTTCTGCTCGCGCCCGCCGACAACGGCGTGGGCGTCCGGATGCAGCCGAGCAAGTAGTTTCATTACCTCGGCGGCGCGGTCGGACTCACCGGCAAAATGGTGCGCCACGGCAATCCTCGCCAACAAAATTGCGGATTCCTTTCCGTCGGAGGCTGAAATGTTTTTACTCCAGCAGCGGGCGGCCTGGGAAAACTCGCCACGGTCGAACAGGATCGACCCCAGCAGCCCCAACGCCTTGTCGCCGTAACTCGTGTGGGGGTATTCATTCATGAGTCTGCGAAGGGCGGGTTCGTCGAATCGCTCGGCGCCGGCGCGGAACAACCGGCGTGCGCGATGGTCGCATAACTGCCGATAGCCCTTCATGCCTTCCGGCGGCAACCGGCCGATTATCTCGTTAACCTTGACCGACATGGGAACGAACCGACGAGGATCGTCCGTGGGAACGAAGCACTGCTCGGAGCGGTCCAGAAGGGTCCGGAGGATGTCGATAGCGCCGGCGTAATCCTTCCGGGCGATCATGTTCTCGGCGCGTTTGACGTATTCACCCATCTCCTCATCGACGTTGACCAGAATAGCCGGGCCGGCCTTGCCGGGAACATCTTCAGCCGATGCCGACGTCGGCAGAATCAATCCAGCCGTTACGGATACGAATGCAACCAGTAAGACATTCTTTATGGCCTTACGGTTCATCGTTTCTCCACCTTTGTAAGAATCACCATCCCGCACGGACCGACGGATTCGGACCTTACAAACTACAAGTGTAACCGGTAATCCTGTCCTTGTCATGCCTCGCTTCCCATAGGGACACTACGTGGAAGCGAGCACACCGCGTCAATTGGTTGATTGGTTGCAGACTACGTATTACTGGTTGCAGATTACGTTTTTTTCTGTTTTTCCCCAATCCCGAGTCCCAAGTCCCTAATCCCTTTCTTCACTGCATTTTTTCCAGAACCTTCATCAGCGCCTGCGTGCCGTCGCGCCCGCCGCCGGCATCGACCAGGTTGCGGTAAAGTCGCTCGACAAGTTTCAGTCCCGGAAGCGAAAGCCCCATCGCCTTTGCCTCATCCAGGGCGATTCCCATATCCTTGATGAAGTGCTCAACTATGAACCCCGGTGCGAAATCGCGACGGACGATCCGCGGGCCGAGGTTATTGATCGACCAGCATCCCGCCGCTCCGGCCCCGATGATGTCAATGACGCCTTGAGCGTCGAGGCCGGCGCGGGTGGCGTAAAGCAACGACTCGCACACGCCGATCATCGTTCCGGAAATGAGAACCTGGTTGCACATCTTGGTATGCTGGCCCGCACCGGCCGGTCCCATATAAGCGATGTTTTCGCCCATTAAATCCAGCATAGGCATGACGGCATCGAAGGCTTCGGCGTCGCCTCCGACCATAATGGCCAGTCGCCCCTCGCTCGCTCCTATGTCCCCGCCGGAGACGGGCGCGTCGAGGCTCGCTGCTCCTTTGGCGGCATACGCTTCGGCAAGTTTCCGCGCCAGCGTCGGCGCGCTGGTGGTCATATCGACGACGACAGCGCCGGGCCTGACGGACTGGATAACGCCGTCATCTCCGAGATGGACTTCTTCGACGTCGGCGGG